>JAEUUY010000019.1 GCA_016787225.1 Chitinophagales bacterium | reverse complement strand
TCAAACCATGGAAGTTGGGAGTACCTTAAGACGGTAGCCGAAAGGAGCTGTCCAAGGTAATACCAGTAACTGGGGTTAAGTCGTAACAAGGTAGCCGTACCGGAAGGTGCGGCTGGAATACCTCCTTTTTAGAGGCTCTGATGTACTGCTTTTATCAACTACGCTTGATAAAATGCTGATCAACTTGTTTGCATCAGCATTACCTTTTTTCTTTTTTATTCTTATTTGTTCTTTATAAATCATAATCATCCGTCTTTGGCGGGTGATTTTTTTTATCTGCTAGATTGCAGAAAATTAAAAAGTCTCATAGTTTCCCGTATTACAAGGGATTACGAGCGCTTAAAAAAAACAAATAGTCTCATAGCTCAGTTGGTTAGAGCGCTACACTGATAATGTAGAGGTCCGCAGTTCAAATCTGCGTGGGACTACTTTTTTCCATTTTTTTTCAATAAGGTTAAAATGATATTCAAATGCTGACGATATCGCCATAGGCGTATGTCAGCACCGTGACATTCATATCAAATTGAAAATTTGATTGAATCGTCATCGGTCTGCGTGGGACTACTTTTTTCCATTTTTTTTTCAATAAGGTTAAAATGATATTCAAATGCTGACGATATCGCCATAGGCGTATGTCAGCACCGTGACATTCATATCAAGCTGATAATGTTTTATTTTCTATTTAAAAAATAAAACATTCCAGACAAAATTAAAAATGGTATAACGCTAACCACGATTTTCCAATTTAAACTTATGACCCCAACTACTAAAATGAAGACAAGTAAAATAGCGATGAGTCCTAAACCCCAAAATGCCATTTTTTTATAAAATGGTTCTCGCCATAATGAGAAAATAAGCATCAGCTGGCCTATCATAGGAAGAATGGTTAACGGGTGAATGATGGAGCCTGGATTAGAAAACAGCCTAGAAATAACCTCCATTTCCATTTCGAAAAGGAAAGCTTTATTACCACCACCCCATTCTAAATATCCTAGCAAAGAAGTTATAATAATCAAAAAAACTAATAACTTATTTTTTATGCTATTCATTATACGATGTTTAAAATTTGAATATAAATATAATACACAAATTAAAATACTGAGCTAAATAAGATATTAAAATCCTAGCAATCTCACAAAACTAAGACCTGACCTTGACTATCTGTAAAATTAAAGTCTACCACTCCTAGACTAGAGTTTTTTCGAAGTTTAATGAAAGTTTTTAGCTTCCATTGCCATTTGATAATTTCTGAAATTAATCCTTTAGTCAAATAAGCATATACATAAGGATGTACAGTTAATGTGATATGTTTATCAAATTTCAAAACACTCTGTAGCTTATTAAATATATGATCCGTTATAAAAATGACATTGGACACTTTACCAGAGCCTTTGCAACTAGGACAAACTTCTTTAGTGATGACTTTTTCTTGTGGCTTAGTCCGGCTGCGTGTTATCTGCATCAGGCAGAATTTTGATAAGGGTAAAATAGTGTGACTCGCTTTGTCTGGTCTCATAAAATCTATCATACCTTCATAAATAGTATCGCGGGTTTCCTGCACCTTGGTATCTATAAAATCTATAACGATGATACCCCCAATATCTCTTAAACGAAGTTGTCTGGCAATTTCTTTGGCTGCTTCTAAATTTGTTTTTAGGATAGATTCATTACTCTCTAACAAATCTTTCTTAGCCTTATGTACACCACTATTGACATCTATTACACACATAGCTTCAGTCTGCTCTATAATTAGATATCCTCCAGATGGCAATGGAATAATTTTGTTGAAAGAGGACTTTATTCTAGGCGTCAGATTCAAAACTTCAAAGACGGACTCTTGGGTATAAGACTTTATGATATCTGATTTTTCCGGTGCTATTTTCTCTACGTAGGTTTTAATACTAGAGGAAAGTTCTTCTCCATGTACATGAATTTTCGTAAAACTGTCATTGAGTATATCTCGAAGCAGAGTATTAGATTTAGATTGTTCTTCGAAAAGTTTAACTATGCCATTGGCTTGACTTATTTTTTGACAAATAGTCTGCCAGATTTCCAATAGCTCATTAAAGTCTTCAT
The DNA here is from genome assembly GCA_016787225.1 of Chitinophagales bacterium. NCBI lineage: Bacteria > Pseudomonadati > Bacteroidota > Chitinophagia > Chitinophagales > Chitinophagales bacterium. The sequence continues at coordinate 123,127 of JAEUUY010000019.1, read as the reverse complement.
GAAGTTCTTTTACAGTTTTTCCTTCGGCTACCGTTCGAATAATAACTCCAATATTATTTATAGTTAACTTTGATGTAATTTCTCTCAATCTGGTTCTCTCAACTGGATTCGTAATTTTCTTAGAAATATTGGACTGAGGCATAAAAGGGGTCAATACTAAATATCGACCGGCAATAGATAAATCAGCAGACAACCGTGCGCCCTTGCTGCTCATTGGTTCTTTTAGTATTTGAACTGCTAGATAGTCATTCACTGCTAAAAAATCTCCAATTTTACCATCCTTAGGAAACTCCTCTAAAGGTTGAAATCGCTCGATTTTTAGCTGTTCTTTAGAAATTACGCGCTTGAAAAATCCACGAAAAGAAGAAAATTTCTCCCCTAAATCCGTATAATGTAAAAATGCCTCTTTGCCTTCTCCTATATCTATAAATACAGCATTTAATGGGGGCATTATCTTTTTTACCCGTGCCCAATAGATGTCCCCAACATTGAGGGTAGTTTGACGAGATTCACGATGAAATTCTACTAGCTCTTTATTTTCTAGCAGAGCTATATCACATCCTAAATCAGTGGCTTGTATGACTAATTCACGTTCCAAAACTTGACTCACAAACTAAATAATAAAAGACAGAGCTAAACGAAGCTCTGTCCTTAAGAGTTATAAATAGGTTAGGATATAAATTTGAAAAAACAAATAAGTAAAATTTTTGTGCCAAAGCACAAATTACTTCTTCTTATGTCTATTTTTTCTCAATCTCTTCTTTCTCTTGTGAGTAGCGATCTTATGTCTTTTTCTTTTTTTACCGCAAGGCATACTTTTATATTTTTTTGTTAATAATTTATTTTATTTCGTTTGATTGGGTATTGTCGTTCTAGCTTTCAAATCTTTAATAGCCAATTCCAATTGGTTCTTCATTGCTGGTGCAGTTTTTGCATTATTTTTTACTGTCGTTAAATCTTTGGCTGCTAGTTCGAATTTCTCCGATCGGGCATACATCTCAGCACGCATAAGAAGTGCGTCTATATTCTGAGGTTGCAAAGATAATACTTTTTCGAGTCTCTGTCCCACTTTTTCTAGCTGTCCAGACATTAAACCAAATTTGGCTAACAGCAACTGTGCCTCTATATTGGTAGAATCTTTTCTCACCACACCTAATAATAATTGCACACCATCCATTGGCTTATTGGTGAGCTGCAAATAGCACTGTGCCAGTTTCAATTTAGAGCCTATATTATTTGAATCGAGCGATATACTTTTCTCAAATGATCGAATGGCATATTCTGAGATATCAGCAACCAAGCTAGTATCTAACCTCGGGTCAGACAATAAATTAACGAAATTGGATCCTGCCAGTTCCCAAGAGTTTGTATTCTTTATAAAACCAGCTTTTTTATACACCAATAAAGCTGCAACTTCAGGAGCTTGTAATTTATTATAAACATTGATTCCATCGGTTAACACAGTAACATTTGACAAGCTATCTTTAGCTTCGCTCAATCTAGATTCTAGTTGATTTAAAACTAATTTAGTGCTATCTGCTTGTTGATTTATAAAGTTATATCTAAACTCCTCGAGTGACATTTTTTTTGCGCCAATTGCACTACTCGATAGTCTATCATTCTTCTTGGTGGGAAGAAGTAAATACATAGCTAAAACCAATGTCATAGCCAATCCATAAATAAGAATGGAACGGTTTTTCAAAAACTGATTTCTTACTTTTTGCTGCTTTTCTTTACTGCTTCTACAAACTCTTTTGCAGGCTTGAATGCAGGTATCTGATGCGCAGGTATATTAATCGCCGTATTTGACTTGATATTTCTACCTATTTTAGCAGCACGTTGTTTTACGATAAAGCTACCAAATCCTCTCACATATACATTTTCACCCTTCTCTAAAGAACTTTTAACTTCTTTAAAAAATTGCTCTACAGCTACTAACACATCTACCTTTGGAACTCCTGTTGTGTCAGCGATTCTTGCGATTACATCTGCTTTTCTCATTGATTTTGAATTATTTAATTAAGATTTATTGGTTGATTAATTTAAGAGGGTGCAAATATATAATGAAAGTCAATTATTTAGATGAAAAATTTTGGATTTTGCGATTTTTAGCACTATTGTTCTACTCTAAGCTAAAATTCAACTGTTTAGAAAGTTTTTCTCTATTAATTTTTATTTATTTTTACCTTTAATTATTCTGATTTCTTCTAGCTTTGCAGCCTTTAAATTGAAAGTTTCTATCATTTTATTAGAAATCTAATTAAATAATTTCCAACCCATGTTATCTGTATCTAATCTTAGTCTGCAATTTGACAAAAAAGTACTGTTTGACGAAGTCAACCTTAATTTCTCGAAAGGTAACTGCTATGGAGTCATAGGAGCCAATGGTGCAGGCAAATCAACCTTTGTGAAAATATTAAGTGGGGAAATAGAACCTACGAAAGGACGAATAGAAATTACACCAGGAGAGCGTATTTCTGTGTTGAAGCAAAATCATCAGGCTTATGATAATTTTATAGTACTCGATACCGTGATGATGGGCAATGACCGACTTTGGTTAAATATTAAAGCGAAAGAAGCGCTCTATAGTAAACCAGATTTTAATGATGAAGATGGTATGAAGGTTGCAGAATTGGAAGCAGAATTTGCTGAAATGGATGGCTGGATGGCAGAAAGTAACGCAGCAGAATTATTGAGCAATTTAGGAGTGCATGAAGACAATCATAAAGTTTTGATGAGTGAAATCGATGCTAATCAGAAGGTAAGAGTTCTCTTGGCTCAGGCATTATTTGGCAATCCAGATATTTTATTGCTAGATGAACCAACGAATGATTTAGATATCAAAACAATTTCTTGGCTGGAAGATTTTCTAGCTGATTTTGAAAATACAGTTATCGTCGTATCGCACGACCGTCACTTTTTAGATATGGTATGTACTCACATTTGTGATATTGATTTTAGGAAGATTAATATTTTTACAGGTAATTATTCATTCTGGTATCAGGCAAGTCAGCTAGCAGCAAGACAGCGAGCAGATAAAAACAAAAAGGCAGAACAGAAAAAAGAAGAATTACTAGAATTTATCAGACGATTCTCCGCGAATGCATCTAAATCCAGACAGGCAACTTCTAGAAAAAAGGCTTTAGAAAAACTAGACATATCGGAAATTCAACCTTCTTCCAGACGTTACCCAGGTATTATATTTACCCAATCCAGAGATGCAGGAAATCAAATTTTGGAAGTAGAAAACTTAGAATCTTCTAATGAAAATGGAATTTTGTTTTCGAGAATAAACTTTCAAATAAACAAAGGCGATAAAATAGCTATACTTTCTGAGGATAGCTTAGCTACAAAATATTTTTACGAGATACTAGCAGGCGAACGCAAAGCCGATAAGGGAGAATATAAATGGGGTCAAACAGTTACCACAGCTTACGTTCCATCAAACAACGACAAATATTTTACGGATACATTAAATCTTGTAGACTGGTTGAGACAATACAGTGAAGATAAAGACGAAAACTATATACGAGGATTTCTCGGAAAAATGCTCTTTAGTGGTGAAGATGTGTTTAAAAAATCGAGTGTCTTATCTGGAGGAGAAAAGGTAAGATGCATGTTATCGCGATTGATGCTACAGCAAGGCAATGTCCTATTACTAGAAGAACCAACTGGTCACTTAGATTTAGAAGCCATTACTGCTCTAAATGAAAGTTTAATTGACTATAAGGGTACAGTCTTATTTACATCGCAAGATCATGAATTTACGAATACTATTGCCAACAGAATTATAGAATTGACCCCTAAAGGAATCCTAGACAAGTTAATGACATACGATGAATATTTAGCAGACGAGCGCGTGCAAGCAGAAAGGCTAAAAATGTATTCTTAGTAATTATAATGAACTTTGGCTATTGCACTAAACTATTATTGCTGGGTTATTTACAACAGTAGAAAAAGTTAAAATTGTCGCTATTGGTTTAAAATCAAAGCGGATAAAATTTTTAAATTTTATCCGCTTCTGAATTTTATAAACAAATAAATGGACTATTGTTTTGTGGTATCTGCTGTCGAACCTACAGCGGGTATTACCTTCCCTGAGTATCTTCCACGATTATGCATTGCTCTTCTTTTAGCAATTTTTTCCTTCATTTTTTCTTTTCTTTCTTCTCTCATTTTATTATACTCAGCCTGTTGTTCAGGAGTTAAAACTTGGGACACTTCATTCTCCGTTCTTTTTTGCATATTCTCGCTAAATAGTCTATTTTCTTCTTTTCTTCTCTCCACTTCTATTTTTCTATTGTGGTGAATTTCCTTCAATTTAGCTTCCTGTTCAGGAGTTAACTTTAAACGATTTCTTGCATATTTGTGTCTACCTTTTCCTTCAGAGATAGTATTAACACTATCTTATTGAGCCGACGAAATGATAAAACTAAAAAGGAAAACACTAAAAAGAGTCAATTTTAACATAGATAACCATTTATGAAGGTTAGACTGTATAGTCTTCAAAAAGGTTTAATTTCTTTCTAAAAGGATTGTCAAATGGAAAAAAGAATCATTAAAATGGATACCCTATAGCAAAATTGATAACCAAATTATTCCTGAACCATTCCGGATTGAAAGGTTTGGCATCTACTATTACCCAATCGTTCTTGGTTAGATATGGGACTCTCATTGGTATTCCAACATCAAATCGCATGATGAAGTAATTAAAATCTCCTCTTAGCCCGAAGCCCCCTCCAATATACATTTGTTTATAAAATTCATCCAGCTTGAAAACCCCTAAATCATCTTGACTAAAATTGCGAGAAGAATTCCAGATATTTCCACCATCAATAAATAAGGCACCTTTTAGAAAACTTACAATGTGAAATCTGAATTCTGTATTAAACTCAAAGACCATATTTCCCGTTTGGTCGCGAGGAAAACTATCTAGGGTATTAGCTTCAGGATTATGACTTCCTGCCCCTATGGTTCTCGGTTGAAATGCGCGAAGCGAATAGGGTCCACCTATAAAGAATTGTTTAATATAAGGGAGCTTTAATGAATTGCCAAATGGAAAGGCTACACCAAATTTCAAGCGACTATGAATAGAAGATAACTGAGTTATTTTAGTCGTTTTAACTACTTCAAACTGCGATTTAAAAAATTGTGAAATATCTATCCCCTCAAAATTTACTCCATTCTCACCTTTTGACAATCCTACTAACTTATCTATTAAAAATACGGTATTACCTGCGGTTTCTAAATTGAGTCTAAAACTCAATGAATTTAGTTTTTGCTTACCTAATGGCATTAAATGACTCACCCAAAATGATGAACCAATGATGAATGAATTATTAAATGAGGACTTCAAAAAGGGATTTAAACTCAAAGTATTTTTAAACTCATTAGATACGGAGTTGGCAGGAAAAATAATGGCATTAAACGAAATCGGAGAATAACTAAAAGTTGTACTTTTGTTTTTTGCCCATTGAAATTCTAAACTTGTTCCAATATTATGAATATCATAAAAACCGAGCCTTTTGCTATAGGTATAACTCGAATTTATGAATGTTCTATTGAATAAATAATCTCTATTGTTTGTCAAGAATTTTGGCAATAAAAACTTCTCAATCGAATAGTTTGTTAAAATAGATAAATCTGTTCGTGAGATTAATCCAGAAAAATTTTTTTCCTGATTTAAATAGGCGTTAAATTCCACAGAACCAGAAAGGGACAAACTCAATTTATCTGCTTTTTTAGTTAAATTCCTATTAAGATATTTCAAGGTAGGCTGAGCTCCAATAAACCCAAGGGTAGAATTATAGAAACTTTGTTCAAGAGAAATAGTTCTACGCGGACTAGGAGCTAAAGTATATATAAGATCTAAGGATTTTGCTGTATCATTTTCTAGCCTAACGGATGAATTTATAAGTTTAAAATTATTGAGCTCTGACAACTTTTGAATAGTTCTATTAATGTCTCCTTTCGAATAAAAACTGTCATGTGTCTTATTTATAAACCTGTTTAGAAATACTTCATTATATCTCTTATCTTTTGATTGAACATAAAGCACATTGTCTAGTCTATTAACACTACTCGTATTGATATTAGCCTGCTCCTTGGAAGAATTGATGAAAACATAAATACTATCTAGTTTGTACTTTTTAAAGTAAGTAGAATCACTCTCCTCTAATATTTTAACATAGATATCAATCTCATGAGTTTTTTGAAAAGTATCAAATTTATATCTAACAAAATCTTTGGTGAAATTATAATATCCTTTATCGTTTGCTACAAATGTCATTCGTGCTATTTCTTTTTCTAACCTATCTATATTTAGGATTTCTTTCTTTTCAAGCAAACTATTTTTTCGTTCACTGTAAATTTCTTTTTGAATAGGCGTCAATGTATCCAGATAAATATTTCTCAATTTATATGGCAATCCTAATACTACTTCATACAATACCTTTGCTCTTTTCTTCTTTATTTGATAACTAACCTTCACATAATTATCAAGATATCCAATATTGAAATAATAGTTCTCCAATGAAATACGACTTCTCTCTAATTTAGTAGAATCAAAAATTACTGGAGCCTTACCTACTTTGGTCTTCATAAACTGAGAAAACTTAGTCACTTTATGTTTGTTATAAAACGCCCATATATGCTGAGATACAGGTATGCCGAATATCTTTTTATTTGGCTTTTGAACAGGAATTTTATAAATCTCATCTTTGTAAAAAAGGTCATTGATAATATCCTTTTCTTGACCTTTTAATTCAATCTGGTTTGATACGAGTACTGAGCTTTTTTCAGGTATTTGCTTATATATATTGCAGGAATAGCCTAGCAGCAATATACTGATTGTAACTAATTTAAAAATTTCAGAAGAATTAAAGGCCAATGTAGTTACTTTGTATATTGTTTGAATGAATTGCGTGGTCACAAATTTACAAATTAAATTTATTAAGTCTCTACATCTTAAGAAAAATAGATTAGAATATGGTCAATACACCTGTGAAGGAGAGAAAATAGTTCATGAGCTCATCAACCATAAAACTGAAGCGATAGAAGCTATTTATGCCAGTGAAGCTTGGGTTCTAGAGCATTCATCATTAAATCTGAAAATCATACCTGCTTCTTCTAAAGATTTAGAACGAATGAGTCAGCATGCTGCGGTCCCATCGGTCATAGCACTTGTTAATATTCCCGAAATAAATATATTTCACTTAAAAAAACAGAAGTTTTACCTGTATCTGGATCAAATTACCGACCCAGGAAATCTTGGCACCATTATTCGAACTGCTGACTGGTATGGACACAAGCAAATATTCGTGTCTCCTAATAGTGTCGATTTATACAATCCTAAGGTTATACAATCAGCTATGGGATCCCATTTTCGGGTTGAATGTAAAGAATTTGAATTCAATCAGTTAATTCAGAAATATAAATTTAAAAATATACTAGCTACTTCCTTGAATGGTAATGCTATAAATAGCTTTTCTAGCATTGAAGAAAGCCTAATAGTAATGGGTAGTGAATCACATGGGGTTTCTAAGGAGATATTTGAAAAAAGTACTTCACAATTAACTATACCTAGCTTTGGACAAACGGAATCACTCAATGTAGCTGTGGCTACTGGGATAATCCTTCATCATTTCACAACGAATTCTTAATTTTGCACATATCTTTATTATAATATAAAATGGTCATAGGTATAGCAGGAGGCTCAGGTTCAGGAAAAACAACCGTAGTCAAAAAAATTATGAATCTATTTCCAAAACAAGATGTCATCTTACTATCACAGGACAATTATTATAAAGATATCAGTCATTTGTCCGCAGAGGTTAGAAAAGAGACGAATTTTGACCATCCTGATTCTATAGAATTCTCTCTTCTAGAAGAACAAATTATTCAACTTCTTAAAGGGCAAAGCATTGTTCAACCAACATATTCCTATCTTACCTGCGCGCGCTCAGAAGGCAAAATTATCGAACCTAAAAAAGTAATCGTCGTAGAGGGTATTTTATTATTTACCGATACTACATTACGTAAATTATTTGATGTCAAAATATTTGTTGATGCGCAAGCAGACGAAAGACTCATACGACTAATCAAACGCGATACCATAGAGCGAGGACGAGACGCTGCAGAAGTCTTAAATAGGTATGAAAAAACAGTAAGACCTATGCATGACCAGTTTATAGAACCCACTAAGAAATATGCCGATATCATTATACCTCAAGGTGGACACAACCAAGTAGCCATAAAGGTTCTAGCTAGCATGATAAAAAATAAATTAAGTGAAAATTAAACTATGAATAAGAAAATTTCATTTGTCACAGGAGCCAATGGATTTGTAGGTTCTCATCTGGTAGAATATCTAATAAGCCAAGGTCATGAAGTGCATTGCCTCATGCGAAAATCTAGCGATGATAAATGGCTCAAAGATTTAGATATAACTATTCATAGAAATGGTATTGAAGATATTGATTTCTTACGAAACGTATTTACTGAACATAATGCAAACTATATTTTTCATCTAGCTGGAACAGTCAAGGCATTTGATTATGCAGGTTTTGAGGCAGGTAATGTCAAACCCACTCGTTGTATTTTAGAAGCAAGTATAGGAATTGATAGTATTGAAAAAATTATTGTGACATCAAGTTTGGCTGCATCCAGAGCTACGAAAGTAGGTCAACCTAATGATGAAACTTGCGAACGTCTTCCTCTCACAGACTATGGTATGAGTAAAGTAGCGGAAGAAGACCTAGCTATTTCCTATATGGATAGATTACCTATCAGTATTATTCGTCCTCCAGTCGTATATGGTGAGCGTGACGTTGAAGTCCTCTTATTTTTCAAAACTATCAAATCACATATTATTCCATTAATCGGCTTTTCACCCAAGTCGGTCTCCTTGGTCTATGTAGGAGATTTAGTTAAAGGATTTTACCAATGTGCCATTTCTGAAAAATCAAAAAATCAAACCTATTTTCTAGGGGGTAATGAGGATGAATATACTTGGCCACGCCTAGGAGAGCTATCAGCCCAGATTCTGAAGGTCTCAGCCATCAAGCTAAGAGTGCCGCATTTTGTAATTTTCATAGTGGCTTATATTTATGAATTTATCGCCAATCTTTTTGGGAGAGCAGTAACCTTCAATACTCAAAAAGGTCGTGAGATGGTTAGCGAATCATGGAGTTGTACCAGCCAAAAAGCTAAGAATGACTTCGGCTATAATCCCTCAATGACAGTCGATGCAGGATTTGAACGGACGGTTAAGTGGTATAAGGAGAAGGGGTGGTTGTGAAACATATTAGAATGAATATTATCTGAATATCTCAAACCATGAAAAAACTCGTCATCCTCTCTGGCGCAGGCATTTCTCAAGAATCTGGTATTTCCACTTTTCGCGATGCGAATGGTCTATGGGAAAATCATGACGTTATGGAGGTGGCGTCCATTCAAGGTTGGCATAAGAATCCTAAATTGGTGCTCGATTTTTACAATCAACGAAGAAGGCAGTTATCCGAAGTAAAACCTAATGATGCACATAATATCATAGCCCAGCTAGAGAAACATTTTGAAGTCATTGTCATTACGCAAAATGTCGATGATTTGCATGAAAGAGCAAGAAGCAGGAGAGTTATTCACCTGCACGGAGAGCTATACAAAGCCTGCAGTGATCGGAATAAAAATTTAGTATGTGAATGGAAAGACGATATCAAACTAGGAGATCTAGCGGAGGATGGCTCACAGTTGAGGCCGTTCATTGTTTGGTTTGGAGAAGATGTGCCGCTGCTCGACTTAGCGGCGGATATGGTCTATGATGCCGATATTTTAATCGTGATAGGAACTTCCTTACAGGTTTATCCTGCCGCCAATTTGATTCACTTTGCACACAATGCAAAGAAAAAATATATCATAGACCCTCATTGTCAGGAATACGCTGTACCTTCTGATTTTGTAAAGTTGGCTATCAAAGCAACGGAAGGTATGGCTGAGATAAAGGGTAAAATGGTTATATAAATTTGTTTTTGACGATGCGTTTAAACGCCGACAAAGGTGGAAAGGGATAATCAACTTTAATCTTTCACACTTTTAACCTGCAACTCAAACTACCACGGCAGTTTTTTCTTCAGCTCATTTAATAGCTCATCTTTCTTTTTATTCACTTCTTCCTCTGCTTTTTTCTTTGCCTCTTCTGCTCTACGTTCTGCTTCTTGTTTAGCTTCATCTACTTTTTTATTGGCCTCATGTATCACTGCATTTTTCATACTATCAGCGGTCTTTATCGCTTGATTTTTCAGGTCTTCACCAGTTTTTTTGACAGCATCTAGAGCTGCACCTTTGGCATCAGTTGGCTTGCCACCTGACAGTACTTCTGGCGCTCCGAGTGATATTTGTGGTTTGTCGAAAAATCCTTTGATATTGAGATTTAGACGAATGGTTTCAGGATTGATATTTCCCAAAAATGGGAGATTAAACTTAGATACTAAACCATTGACAACACTGGCGGCATTACCTAGTTGAGAGAAAGGAACATCCACAGCCATTTTATAGTCTATCGATTTATCCAATCCTTGAAATCCACCTAAGGTCATATCTAAATTATTCGCTTTAAATTTCGTAGGTTGAAGAACTATTCTTCCATTATCAAAAGACATATTGGCTTTGATATTGGTCGCTTCTAGGTTATTTAGTTGATTGAGTTTGGTCACACTGGCTATCTGCTGCAGTACGGGCAATCCCACCACTTTGGCCACGGGTATAGCTACTGTAAAATCTCCATTCAATGTATTCAAATCTGGACTTAAATCTGGCAATAAACTCATCGTGAGATTAGAACTAGAGGACAGTTTCCCTGTCATGAACTTCATAATCGGCGCTAACTTAGGAGCACTCTCCATATAGTTATACACTTGATTAATATCAAAGGATTCAATATCGTAATGCACTGCAGTCAGGGGCTTGGTCTGCCCAACAGTACTATAAATTGCATTCATTTTGGCAGTTCCACCTAGCAATTCGGCTTTCACATTGCTCAAGGTAATTTTCTCCTCCTTCACAGTCATAGAGCCTGCTATGTTTTTAATATTCATTTTGCCATAAAGCATTTCACCTATGGTAGCATTGCCTGTAAAGTCAATCTTATTCGGTACCATCACATACTCCGACTTTTTACCTGATTTATCTTCGGAGGCAAATTCATTCATATCCACTTTTTGGCTTATAAAATTTAAATTTCCACGCATTACCTCATCTTTGGATAAATAATACCCAATAAAATTTTCCAATTTTCCTTTTAAGTTAAAATCAGTAGCTCCTATATTGCCTACACAGGCAGGCATATCGACGTATTGTGGAGAAAAATTGAGAACCAAATCTGAAATCCGAACTGGTTTTTCTACCGTGGCTGATTCATAAACCATACCTTTGATATTAGCAGTACCATCTGCTTTGATTGCGGTGTAATTCTTGGCTTGTAAGTCAGATTTTCGAGCTTTTAAATCGAGATTCAGATTGACCAATCCTTCTAGCTTTTTCACGCCTTCCATGGGATAGAAATTGAGAACGTCTCCGAGATTTATTTTGCCCTTAGAATAAAGCTCCATATAAGGATTGGAAATAGGCTGACTCACCTTCAACCTACCCTCAAAAGGGTCGCTACCTATATTCATCGAAAATTTAGAAACATCAATACTCATATTATCCAGTGAACCTCCTGGACTTTTGATAGCAGAAGCCAACTGAATATTGGAGACTTTTTTCGGAAGGCTTGGATATTTAAACTCTCCATTTTGAATATTAAATACGATATCCATTTTGGGATATATTGAACCTCTATAGAGCCCTTCCACTTTGCCTTTGAGATCAAATTTTCCTTGAGTTTCGATACTCTTAAAATCATTTTTATAGATTGCGGGTATGAGCGATAATACTTTTTTAAATTCATTATTCTCTGTTTTGAAATCCAGACTCATGCTCATAGCTTCTTTATCCATTTGTTGAATATAGCCATTCAAAATCAACTCTAAATCATTAAGTGAAATAGTATTTTCTGAAAAGTTATATTTTTTAGCAGCTTGGTCTATCTCTATCGTGGACTTATTGATTAAGTTCGCATTTTTCAAATAAGGTATTAAACCGTGAAAATAACTGAGGTCTTGGATCTTTGTTTCACTCGAATATCGAACTACATTTTCTGTAAAGTCTCCACTGGCTTTATGATTGAGCCCTAAGATTTCAGCGGAATTATTTCCAGGAATATCTTTGTAGATAATATTGACATTGTCCAGCACAATCTTTTGAATGGCTAAGGCAAACTTTGAAGGTTCTTTTTTCTCAGTTGTTTCTTTAGTTATATTCCAATTGGCTTGGCTATCTGCTGCTACCTTAGCATAGATATCAGCATTCACGAGCTCGATACCATGAATCTCCATTGGCTTGGCTGATTGAAATATCGATTTGATATCAAGTGCTAATTTGAGAGCGTCCATTTTTACCAACGTATCACCTGTGAATTGTCCAAGCCCAGCTATCGAAGGATTATGAACAACAAGCGTGATATCAGGAAAATTTTTTATATTCTGCAAAAGCGATACATCAATTGATTCGAAATTCAAGACCGCATTCAACTCTTGATTAGCAGCATCCTTAGCCGCTTGAACTATCTTATCCTTGAAAAGAAAGGGAAGGATTGTCGCTGCTGCGATGAAAATAAAGAAAAAACTGACGATTCCAATTAATATTTTTTTCATTTTGAATATATTTTAAAAATGGTATGACTCCTAAAAACTGATTTCATTAAATTATTTAAATATTGACACAACTTCTCTGTCTTGGTTCTTGTCTTAATGAACCACTTCTATTATAATTTTCTCTACAAATTCTTCATGTGGCACAAAACTAAGGCTAATACTTCAAATATTTTAAAGGAAAACATGAAATTATGATAAATAAAATTAAATTAAGGATCATAAAAAACTTTCCCATTGCTATGAAAATAAAACTTTCTATGCAAAGTATTTTTTGACTTACTTAAGTATTCGTGTACCCATAGCTCACCAATATTATCTTGGATGTATGAAACATCATATTCTGAGGTATAAATTAAAGGAATGACAATTTCATTCTTTCTATTGATATATCCATAATTATAAACTCCACTATTTCGTTTCTTAACCTCAGCTAAGCCTTCATTGAATAGTGAGTAATTTATACAATAATCAAACGGAATAACAATTTTATTGCTAGTATCTATAAATCCACAAGACGAATCATTAAAAGCGGCTTCTGCTAATCCTTCATGAAAATTCAGTAAATGCGAGTATATAAATGGAACTATTATGCGCCCACTGGTGTCTATCATGCCTCTTTTTTTATTTTTTCCTACTACAATTCTATTCTTAGTCTTATCATAAAAAGAAACATAATCATATACCGAATCTATCAATAATTGATTTTTGAAGTCATACATGCCCCACCTTGAATTCCAATTTAATTGCCCCCAGAATTTGTTAGCAAGTATATCTTGATGAATATTGCCTTTGAATCTTACAACTAATAGACCATTTGTATCAAATACATAACTATAACCATTTCTCTGAATTCTTAAATAATTGTTAAAAAAACGAAAGGGTTCACAAAAATTCAGTGAATCACTATTTATTTTCTTGAAGTTATCGTCGTATAGGTTATTTGCGAAAGTTTCTGCATTATATGATGAAAAACGATTCGAGCCCATATAATTGTATCTCCTTTTTGTACACCTAGATAATCTTTGTCCATATTTATTGTAAGTACTATATTCCCAACAGAAAACTTCGGGTGTAAACTCATATGAGGTATCATGAAAATTTTCCCGATTAATATATAGACCTATTTTTAATAAAGAAGGATCTTCACCCGCATGTACTGCGAAATTTCCATTATTAAAGATATAATTTATCTTTTGAGGTATATATTTTTTATCAGGATAAGTAATAACTATGCTACCATCTTTAAATTGAGAAACAATGCGATTTGACTCCTTTTTCAATATGACTCTTGAATCATAGAACTTCGCTTTTCTGGAGATAGAATGTTTTATGGCAAAGTATTTCCCATTGTTTAATTTAATAATATCAGAATATAAGAATGGTAGTATTTTCTTAAATTTTTTATTAATTAAACCCCATTTCCCTTCCTTCTTAACTAGATAATTATCATTAAAGTAGTTAATAATATCAGAACTAAAAGGAAATAAAATCGAATCTCGTTCATTAACTATACCTATATAATTGCCTTTTCTGACTATACCTTGTTTTGAATCATTGTCAAACTCATATACATAATCATAGTGTGGTTTGATTATTATGTTCTTTAGACTATCACAGTATCCCCAAAATGTGTCCTTCCGATAAGGAAACAATCTCTGTGATTGACAATCACTTACTAATGTATTTAATAATAAAAAAAATAATACAATTTTCACTAAATGTTTTAGAAATGAAACTCAAAAGTGATAAATTTATTATTCAAAATACCCTTTCATTTCATCCCACATCTTCTTAGCCTTCTCCCCTGCCTTGGCTGCAAAATCCTCTCTGTTTGATGCATAAATTATCTCTCGTGAAGAATTGACTAAAATTCCGATATCCTCATTCATCAATTCTTTGCATACATCTTCCATAGACCCACCCTGAGCACCTACGCCTGGAATGAGTAAGAAATGATGTGGAATTATTTTTCTAATTTTTGAATAGTATTCAGCCTTGGTAGCACCGATGACAAACATCATATTGTCTGGCGAACCCCAGCTAGCACATTTAGATATGACTTTTTCAAATACAAATTGGTTATTCCACTCCAATAGTTCAAAATCTTTTGCGCCTTCGTTGGATGTCAATCCTAATACTATAGCCCATTTATTTTCATGGTTTAGAAATGGTTTCACGCTATCGCTACCCATATAGGGATTTATTGTTAATGCATCACAGTTCATACGCTCAAAAAAGGCACGGGCATAGAGTTCGGAGGTATTGCCGATATCACCTCGCTTGGCATCCGCTATGATAAAATGCGTCGACGGTATAGAAGCAACCACTTCTTCAAAAACCTTGAATCCCTCCCAACCTAATGACTCAAAAAAAGCAGCATTGAGTTTATACGATACACAATATTCTAATGTAGAATTAATTATTTCTAGACAGAATGTTTTGACGCCCTCTGCTGATTTTGGTAGATGATTGGGCAATTTATGAATATCGGGATCCAAGCCGACACAAAGGAAGCTCTTCTTGCTTCTTATTTGATTAATTAATTCTTTTCTATTCATATAATTTTAACCATTCAAACGTGAAAGCATGAGTTCGCGAACTTGCTCTTTGAGATTATCCAAATCTTGTGAAGTGAGATACGAAGTGTCAATCGGTTTTTCAAAAAAACATTGCACGACACCTGGACATAAATCTACTTTTTTATTCGCATTATTGATATTTCGGATACCGACTAATGTGTTGACAATAATTGGAACCTTCATTTCCATAGCCAGCTTGAATGCGCCATCTTTAAATTCTAAAAGAGGTTCAGTAGTTTTGTTTCGCGTGCCTTCTGCATAAATCCAGACAGACTTTCCACTTTCGAGAACTTCTTTCATCTTCCGCATAGATTTGACACGAGAGGTCATACTACTTCTATCAACAAGTACAGCTAAGTTTTTAGCTATAATACCAAATACCGGAATATTCCCAATTTCAGCTTTTGATAGAAAGCAAAAAATATTAGACCAAGGTAGCGTCGTAGAATCTATGAATATATCATAATCAGAATTATGATTGCCTATAATGACATAACCTTTGCCTTTTTCTATATATTCTCTGCCATGAATACAAACCCAAATGCCAGATAAGAGACATATGAGATTACAAGAAATTTTTTGGGAGACAAATAGACATATATTTTGGGCTTTCTTACCGAAAATTAGACTAAGAGTGACTATAAAAAAAGCAGTGAGTATAACAATAGGAACTAGAACAATAAAGCCCCAAATCCCCCAAATGTATCTAAAAATTTGCATGTAGCAAAATTACTAGGATTTTTTTTTACTTCAATAGTCTTTTATACATCGGTATCACATTCTGTAATCCATAGTAGAGACAGTCACTAATAAGCCAATGACCGATAGATACTTCCGCTAGATTTGGAATACTATCTTTGAAATACTTCAAATTATCAAGATTAAGATCATGACCCGCATTGACGACCAATCCACAATCCAGAGCCACTTGATTCGCTTGTACAAAACATTGAACAGCTTTCTCCTTGTCTACTGGATAATCTTTAAAATATTGACCTGTATAGAATTCTATTCTATCTGCACCGAGATCTTTTGCCTTGCGTATCATATCCGCATCGGTATCCATAAAAAGTGACACTCGGATACCTGCATGCTGAAATTTAGCAATAATAGGTCGCAAAAAATCTGCTTTTTGGATCGTGTCCCAGCCTGTATCAGACGTAAGAATATGCGGCGGATCGGGCACTAAGGTAACTTGACTAGGTATATACTTCAATACCATAGCTATAAAATACTCATCGGGATAGCCTTCGATATTGAATTCACAATTGTCTATAGGGAGAAATTGACTCAAATCTTCTACATCTTGAAATTTGATATGGCGCTGGTCTGGACGAGGATGGATAGTGATGCCATCTGCACCATACTCCATGCATTTTTTCGCAAATTCAATGACATTGGGATAGTCACCTCCACGAGCATTGCGGATGGTAGCTACTTTGTTGATGTTTACAGAGAGTTTAGTCATTAATAGTTTTTTTAAATACTAGCACAAAAATAACCCACGCCATCACGACCATACAGCCTCCAAAGACAAATGGAAAGGTAGTTAAATTCTTACCAAAAATAGCGACGACCATAGGCGGGATAATTTGGGCTAAAGATTGCATAGACTGATTGATACCCAAGATTTCGCCCTGCTGCTGTGGTTCTGCCTGACCAGATACCAAGGTTAGAAGGTTGGGAGAATTGAGACCCTGAGCTAAAGCAAGAAAAAAATTGAGGAGTAAAATTCCCCATATAGCATTAGGAAAAACCATAGAGATAATGCCGAGTCCGATAACAAGCATAGTCTTGGATACAATGCTGGCGGGCGCTGTGCTAGGGTTTATTTTTCGTATTAAAAATCCTTGTGTAAAAACCAACCAGAATCCTACCCAACCAAATACCAGCCCTACCTCCGTGCTATCGGAATGAAATTTCTCAAACATAAACACAGAGAAAAATTGGGTATAAAATGAAAAGCCTAAGGTATTGAGAAAAGTAATGGAAAACAAGGTACGTAAGTTCGTAGTAGTAAAAGCTATCTTTACATTTTGAAAGCCCTTGAGTATAGTTAGTTTGGTATGTTTGGAACTTAGCAAAGTTTCTTGAAATCTAAACCACACTAAAAAAAAATTACTTAAAGATAAGAGGGCTGTGAGCATAAAGGGAGTCGTCAAATCAAACCAAGCGCAGTAGTTAGAATTTGATAGAACACCACCAATAACAGGTCCTAGAATAAAGCCAAGACCGAAGGCCATACCTATCAGTGCAAAATTTTTAGGCTTGTCGGCTGGTTCTGATACATCACTAATAGCTGAAAACAATACTGAAAGACTACCTCCAAAAAAACCAGGTATAAGCCTTGAAAGAAACAAAATAACTAAACTCTGAGTATATAAAGCAACAGCAAAAAGAGAGTAACCTACAGCTGCTCCTATCATCGACAACATTATAATCGGTTTCCTCCCATATCGATCGCTCAATCCACCGAGAATGGGAGCTCCAAAAAATTGCATAAAAGGAAAGGCAGCCATCAATAAGCAGAATGTCCACCGGATGGTCGTCTCATCGATGAGACCGGCGAAATGTGCAGAGCCTTGACCATAAAAAATTGCTGGAATGACTGGAATAATAATCCCAATCCCCAGCATGTCTATAAATGCTGTAAGGAAAATGCTAACTAGAAAGGACTTATTGGACATTTTTAATTTCTTAGACCCTGAACTAGCGACTAATAGCTAGCCACTAGGAACTATTCCTTATCCATAAACATCTCCATCACCTCCTCACTGACTCCTGTAAATGAAAATCCTCCATCATGGAAAAGATTTTGCATAGTGACTTTTTTCGTAAGGTCAGAGAACATAGTGATACAATAGTCTGCACATTCATCCGCAGTTGCATTTCCCAGTGGCGACATTTTTTGCGCATAGTTATAGAAGGCATTAAATCCAGCTATCCCACTACCCGCAGAGGTTTTGGTAGGCGATTGTGAAATAGAATTGACTCGTGTACCATTTTTCTTGCCATAATAGTATCCAAATGATCGAGTAATGGATTCTAGATAAGATTTATTATCTGCCATATCTCCATAGCCAGGGAAAGTTCGCTGTGCTGCTATATAGGATAATGATAAAACAGAACTACCTGCAGCCAATGCATCTAATTTCCAAGTTGCTGCCAAGGTTCTATGCAGGGAAAGGGCTGAGATATCCATTCCTTTGATAAAATCATCATGCACAGACTCAGCATAACTTCTATTCTTGCGAATATTGATGCTCATACCGATACTATGCAGAACAAAATCAACTTTACCGCCAAAATGTTCCATTGCCTTTGAAAACAAATTTTCTAGGTCTTCATTTTTGGTAGCATCTGCGGGTATTACAGGTGCATTGCACTCTTCAGCTAATTTATTAATTTCTCCCAAGCGCATAGCCACTGGTGCATTGGTTAAAATAATTTGCGCACCTTCTGCATGAGCCCGCTGAGCTACTTTCCATGCTATAGAGTCCGCATTGAGTGCACCAAATATGATTCCTTTTTTTCCTTTGAGTAGATTATACATATCTTTTGAGTTAATAGCTACTAGTTGTTAGTTTCGAGTTACACTTGAGACTAGTAACTAGGAACTTGTTACTAATTTATTTTTCCAGTTTCTTTATTTCTTCGATATAGTCCCATTTATTGAGGAAACCAGTATCGAAATTACCTTTGACAAAATCCTCATTATTCATAAGTACCTTATGGAATGGAATGGTTGTATTGATGCCTTCTACTACGAATTCTTCTAGAGCTCTTTTCATTTTCTGAATTGCCTCTTCGCGTGAGTGCGATCTGCAAATCAATTTCGCTATCATACTATCATAATAAGGCTGCACAGTATATCCAGAATACGCTAAGGTATCTACACGCACACCAAATCCTTTTGGAGTATGGAATGCGCCTATCTTACCCGGATGTGGGGCGAAGTCGCGCAACACATTCTCAGCATTAATTCGAACTTCAATAGCATGAACACCACGCTCTGGAGGGAAATATTCTGAACGAGTTATTTTCTCACCAGCAGCTATCATAATCTGCTCCTTGATGAGGTCAAAATCCATTACTTCTTCTGTCACCGTGTGCTCCACTTGAATTCTCGTATTCATTTCCATAAAGTAGAAATTCTTATATTTATCTACAAGAAACTCAATGGTTCCCATCCCTTCGTAGTTAATTGATTTTGCAGCCTTCTTAGCCGCTTCACCCATTTTCTTTCTTAACTCAGGATCTACAAATGGAGACGGACATTCCTCTACCAACTTTTGATGACGGCGTTGAATAGAACAGTCTCTTTCAGATAAGTGTGTGACATTTCCGTGTTGGTCACCAGCTACCTGAATTTCAATATGTCTTGGCTCTTCGATATATTTCTCTACATAGCAACCACCATTGCCGAATGCAGCAGTAGCTTCACGGGTTGCTGTTTCGAAATTAGATTGAAAATCCTCTTCTTTCCATACAATACGCATTCCTTTACCTCCTCCACCTGCAGTAGCTTTTATGATTACAGGAAAACCCATTTCTACAGCTACCTTTATTCCTTCCTCTACATCTTCTATTAATCCAGGTGAACCAGGCACCACAGGAACTCCAGCCTTTATCATAGTGTCCTTCGCTGTGATTTTATCACCCATAAGGCGAATCATTTCAGGTGTAGGACCGATGAATTTCACCTTATATTGACTACATATTTCAGCAAATCCAGCATTTTCAGCCAAAAAACCATAGCCTGGATGTACTGCATCCGCACCTGTCAATTCTATGGCTGCTATGATATTAGGAATATTCAAATAGGACTTAGAACTCTCAGGAGGACCTATGCAGATAGCCTCATCTGCGAACTTTACATGCAAGCTATCCTTATCCGCAGTAGAATAAACTGCCACCGTTTTGATACCCATTTCACGAGCGGTTCGTATAACTCTAAGTGCAATTTCGCCTCTATTGGCTATTAATATTTTCTTAAACATTTAATCCAATTAATAATTAATAATCAATAATTAATTTTGATTCTGTGTGAGCACAGATTTCTTAGAAATTAATTATTATTCTACTACAAATAAAGGTTGGTCGTACTCCACTGGACTCGCGTCGTTGATTAGTACTTTAGTAATAGTACCTGCGACATCACTTTCTATTTCATTAAAAAGCTTCATAGCTTCAATAATACAGATAACCTGACCTACTTCTACTCGGTCGCCTACTTTTACAAATGGATCCTTATCTGGTCCTGAAGAACGATAGAAAGTGCCAATCATTGGCGCTTTGATAGTCTTTTCATTACCACCTGATTTGGCTGCAGGTGCTGCTTTTTCTTCGTTATTAGTAGCTATTGGAGCTGGAGATACTGCTGCGGTTTGCGTCACGGGAGCAGCTGCCATAGGCATCGAAGTCACCACCCCTCCGCTAACTACTTGGGTAAAACTTTCATTACTTTTCAATTTAATCGAAAAATTTTCTTGCTCTATTTTTAATTCACCAATTCCCGACTTGCTAAACATTTTTACTAGTTCTTGGATTTCTTTAAAGTCCATAATTTTTAGATTTTAGGTTCAAATATATAATAAAATTGATACTAGGATATATTAATTAAGCTTTTACACGCTCCATATAAGCACATGAGTCTGTATTTATTTTGATTAGGTCACCTTCATTCACAAAAAGTGGCACTTGAATCTTTGCGCCAGTTTCTACAGTTGCTTCTTTTGTGGCATTAGTAGCCGTATTTCCAGCCACGGCATCATATGTTTCCGTAACTTTTAAAGCTACCGAAGCTGGCATTTCTACCGTCAATGTTTCTTCGGTCTCAGCATGGAGAAGCATTTCCACGGTTTGCCCTTCTTTGAGCAATTGTGGATTATTAATCATATCCCCATCTATCGCCACTTGGTCATAGGTTTCGTTATTCATAAAATGATATCCAGACTCATCGTTATAAAGATATTGAAATGCTCTTCGTTCCACTCTTGCTGTTTCAATTGAATGACCAGCTGGTATGGTTTGCTCTACTACTTTCTTGGTTTTTACATTTTTAAGTTTTGTTCTCACGAATGCTGGACCCTTGCCTGGTTTAACATGAAGAAAATCTACAACTACCCATAGATTACCATCGATAACCATGCATAGTCCTTTCTTTATTTCCGACGTACTTGCCATTTTGTAAAATGATTTAAAATAATTAGAAGGCAAACCTAATAAAATAGATTTAAAAGACTTAAATTCCTTTTTACTTTTAATTCTAAATATTTGATTTTAAATATTTTGTAATCCAATCATAACTTCAATATCTTAGAACTGTGATAGCCTTCACAATATTGTGTTTTTTTAATTGATTTCTTGAAAATTAATTGGAATTATCAATTTAAAATGATAGAAATTTGCGCTCTTTAAATTTAATCAATTATTTACAATTTTAAAACTAGATTAAAATGAAAATTACCGTAGTAGGAGCAGGTGCAGTAGGCGCTACATGTGCAGATAATATTATGAGAAAAGAGCTTTGCGAAGAACTCGTATTGCTCGATATAAAAGAAGGATTTGCTGAAGGTAAGGCTTTAGACATGACCCAAACAACTTCACTTCTTGGATTTGATACCAAAGTAATTGGAAGCACTAATGATTATAGCAAAACTGCAGGTAGCCATGTAGCAGTTATAACTTCGGGTATACCACGTAAACCAGGCATGACGAGAGAAGAATTGATAGGTATCAATGCTGGCATTGTAAAAAATGTCACAGAAAATTTATTGAAGTTTTCTCCTGATTGTATCATTGTGGTGATTTCGAATCCTATGGACACTATGACCTACCTAGCCTTGACTAGTTCAGGACTACCTAAGCATAGAATTATAGGAATGGGGGGAATTTTAGATAGCAGCAGATTTAAAACATATCTACAGCAGGCTATCGGATGCTCTCAACATGACCTTCAGGCTACCGTAATTGGTGGACATGGCGATACGACCATGATTCCTTTGACGAGATTAGCTACTTATCAAGGAGTACCTGTGCATAATGTGTTAACAGCCGAAACCGCAGCTAAGGTAGCTGCTGATACCATGGTAGGTGGGGCTACACTCACAGCTATGCTTGGTACTTCTGCGTGGTATGCACCAGGTGCTGCAGGTGCAGTACTTGTAGAGTCAATAGTGAGAGATGAAAAAAGAGTATATCCTTGCTGTGTCAAACTAGATGGCGAATATGGACAAAATGATATTTGCCTAGGAGTGCCAGTAGTAATAGGAAAGAATGGCTGGGAAAAGATTATCGAACTAGATTTGAACGAAGATGAAAAAGCACTATTCTCTAAATCTGCAGATGCAGTGAGAAATATGAATAGTGTATTAGCCACTTTGTCTCTTTAAAATAAAAAAGGAGTGCATTTATTTTATTATATATTTGCTCTCCTTTTTAAAATTAGGTTGCGTAGCTCAATTGGTACTGACGAAGCCTTGCTTGTCAGTATGCCGACCGAAGCGTCGGCAATAGAGCATCTCAACGACAGCGTCGGGAAGATTTGGGGTTCTCGAACCCAAGAATAAAATCGAAGCAAAAAAGGTTGCGTAGCTCAATTGGTACTGACGAAGTTTACTTGTCAGTATGCCGACCGAAGCGTCGGCAATAGAGCATCTCAACGACAGCGTCGGGAAGATTTGGGGTTCTCGAACCCAAGAATAAAATCGAAGTAAAAAGGTTGCGTAGCTCAATTGGATAGAGCACCTGACTACGGATCAGGAGGTTTGGGGTTCGAATCCCTACGCGACCGCAACGAAAAATGCCTCCAAGTTTCTCGGAGGCATTTTTGATTTATAAAGTGATTGAATTTAATAAAAGATTAGGGTATAAATTTTACAACTCAAAAGTAAGAAACTTAGCTTGTCACTATAACAACCAAAAGCGCTAGCAATAGAGCATCCCGACCGCGAGCGTCGGGAAGGTTTGGGGTTCGAATCCCTACGCGACCGCAACGAAAAATGCCTCCAAGTTTCTCGGAGGCATTTTTGATTTATGGAGTGATTAATTTAATTAAAAAATGAGGGTGTAAATTTTACAACTCAATTCTTATTAACGAAGTTGCAAACTTCGCCTAACGCTGCACGACTTCAACTATAGACTAAGGATATCAGAGTTTTTCTCACAGAATACACGGAAATCACGGAAGTTTTTCTCTGCATTTTTTGTGTCTCACGGAAAACGCAGAATACACAGAAAAATTTAGTAAATCCCTTGCTCATCTTTATCGCTACAAAGCAAGCTTTTATTTTGTAGACTACAAATTTACTAACACTTCAACGAAGTCACAGACATTCGCCGAACTGCGTCACGACTTCGACTGCACCCTACAGCGAACAGAGTCACACTATGTCGAATGAGGAATAATAACATTGACACTATCTAAAGTCTTTATAATTTCATTTTTTTCTCCAATAAACTCAAACTTTAGATAAATAACACTTTTACCATGAAATAATTTATTGAAAGATATAATATACTTATTTTCAAGATAATTAAAACGAAAGCTAGGAATACTGGGATAATAAGCAGTAACTTCAAACTGATCTATTGGATAATTTGGACTTACTATTATTTTAAAACTACTATCTTTATATATCCGTGTCAAAATTATAGGCACACTAAGTAAAGTAGTATCTAAGTATTTAAAATTTTTAGTTATGCTTGATATCTCATCAAAATCATCTATTTTAATTGAATAATATGGAGAATCAAAACCAGAATACCACTCGAGTTTCTTTGATTGATTTAGTTGAGTCAAATAAGTAAATTGGCCAAAGGGTTTATTGTCCTTTATATTCATAACTACCCACTTATCATCATCAGCTTTTAGTACTATCTTTTTAGTGCCCTCCTTCACTTCTAATATTGGTGAAGTACAGGAATTTAATAAGATAATTATTCCGAAAAGTTTTTTTATTAATTTATTTTTTATCATATGTTCTTATTGTATCGCCATTACCATGAGTTGATAATCTACTTGAAACTGCATTTCCATCTTTATCATAATGAATATGAGTTGTTCCTGTTCCATGAGTTTCCTTTTGACTATCATTAATCTTATCAATAATCTTCTCGCCATTACTTATTGTTGTTGCAATTCCCTGTTCGGCGCAGTCTCTGACTGCGTCGCGGTGTATTGAAATCTCTGATTTCATGTCTCTTTCTCAATTGTTACAAAAATAACTTTTATTTACAAAACCACAAAGCTATCTAATAAAAAAAGGGCTCCTAACGGAACCCTTCTGCGGTCTGGACGGGACTCGAACCCGCGACCCCATGCGTGACAGGCATGTATTCTAACCAACTGAACTACCAGACCATCTACTCACAGCCGCATTGAGATTATCTCTGCTAAGCAATCCCGATTAGAACATCGAGACGTAAATGACAAATGCTTTTGTCAAAAGCGAGTGCAAATATAGAACTATTTTACAATTGGGGTAGAAAAAAATCATTACCTCGGTTATGTTTGATAACCAGTGATATTCATTCGGTTAATTAAATTAAAATAGCTTAAATTTGTTCAAAACACAGATAGAACTTTATTTATGTCTCTGAGTCAAGTTACTGATTTATCTCAAAATGTCACCAAATACGAATATTCTACACAAGAACAACCTATAGTCGTAGGTGAAAAGAAAAATAGTTTCTCGATAGGTGTACCTCGCGAAAAAACCTTTCAAGAAAATCGAGTAGCCTTGACCCCAGAATCAGTCCATATGTTATCTCATCATGGTATAAAGGTACAAATTGAAACCGGTGCAGGAAATTATAGCCACTATTCTGATAGAGAATATTCTGAGGCAGGTGCTGATATAATTTATGAACAACACAAAATTTACGACTGTGATATTATACTTCAAGTGACTCCACCTACTTTGGAGGAAGTGGAACACATGAAAACCCATCAAACCATATTTTCCCCGCTTCATCTTCCATCAATGAAGAAAAAAGTCGTAGAGAAAATGATGGAGAAAAAAATAACAGCGATTGCTTATGAATACCTTCAAGACGACTGGGGAGCCTATCCTATAGTTCGTGCCATGAGTGAAATAGCAGGCGGAGCGGTCGTATTGATAGCATCGGAATATCTGAGCACCGTCAAAGGTGGCAAAGGAATTCTACTAGGTGGCATCACAGGAGTACCACCTACCAATGTAGTCATATTGGGGTCTGGCATAGTAGGTGAGACTGCTGCCAAAGCCGCATTAGGACTGGGGGCTACTGTCAAGATTTTTGACAACTCTCTGTACAAGCTCAAACGTATTCAAAATAATCTCGGCAGAAATATCTACACATCTGTATTATCCTCCATTACGCTATCGCAGGAATTGAAAAATGCAGATGTGGTTATAGGAGCATTACATTCTAAAACTAGCCGCACACCCATTCTTATTTCAGAATCTATGGTCATGAACATGAAACCTAATTCTGTCATAATAGATGTGTCGATAGATCAAGGTGGATGCTTTGAAACAAGTGAAATGACTAATCATGATAATCCTACATTTATAAAGCATGATGTCATACACTACTGCGTACCGAATATTCCATCACGGGTATCTCGAACAGCATCTATCGCTTTGAGCAATATATTAGCCAATACCATGATTCAACTTCAAAATGCTGGCGGTATCAAGCCTCTCATTCAATTCTCCAAAGGGGTGCGACATGGGGCCTACTTGTTTATAGGCAATGTATGTCATCAGCACTTTAGTCAAATATTAGGTGAAAAATTTATCGACCTCGATTTGATTTTTCTTGGCGATTTATAATTCTTTCATAAGTCGATGATAGATTTTTTTTCTGTAAAGTACGAAAATACAGAAACCTTCAATGCAAAGTTGCTTGTCTGGGCTCAGCGTTTTTCTACATTTATATTTCTAGATTCCAATCAAAATCACGATCGCTATGGAGAATTTGATTTTATTCTAGCGGTTGATGCACTAGACTTCTATACAGAAATCGAGGAGTTACAATCTGGGAAATTTTACTTCGGACACATTTCCTATGATACCAATACAGATGCAATACCTTTTGTAAACTATGGCTCAACCTATTTTTTCGAGCCCAGATATATTTTATATGGCAAGAATGAAAGGTTATATTTCAATAGAAATGCAACAGAGAGTTTGGCTATCCTTGATGCTATTATAGAAGAGAACGTAGAACCTTATAGCATACCAAAGTTTGAATTTCAGGAGCGAACTTCGGCTTCAGATTATCAAGATAATATTTATAAAATACAAGAGGCTATTCGAAAAGGTCAGTTTTATGAATTGAATTATTGTGTTGAGTTTTTCAAGGAGAATATCGAATTGAACCCTGTATCTACCTTTCTTGAAATCAATAAGCATGCTCGCTCTCCTATGTCAGCTTTATTGAAATATGATGGCAAATGGGCATTGTCATTTAGTCCTGAACGTCTGGCATGTCTACGAGGCAATAAACTCATAAGCCAACCTATCAAAGGAACAGCTCGTAGGGATTTAACCTCACCTAAAAATGATATAGCAATCAAAAACGAGTTAGCTACAAGTATCAAAGAGCGTGCCGAAAATACTATGATAGTAGATCTCGTAAGGCACGACATGACGACTTATGCTGAGACAGGCAGTATAAAAGTGGAAGAATTGTGTGAGATTTATACCTTTCCATTTGTACATCAAATGATATCTACCATATCGGCTCAGTTGAGAGATAAAAATGATGGCAAAAAAGCATTAAAGAAATTGCTCCCCGCAGGCTCTATGACTGGTGCACCGAAGAAAGAAGTTATGCAATACATAGCGCAAATAGAGAACTTCCACAGGGGTTTGTATGCGGGAAATATTGGTTATTTTGCACCGAATGGTGATTTTGACTTCAATGTCGTTATCCGCACACTCTACTATGATGCCACTATACAGAGACTATCACTTGCCGTAGGTGGAGCAATTACCTTGCTGAGCGATGCGGAGAAAGAATATCATGAATGTTTGTTAAAAGCAGAGGGGATTAGGAAGTTTTTTAGAGGATAAATCTTATCTTTGAAGATTAAATTTTAAGCGAAATGAAAAAATGGTTTTTCTCACTACTCAATTCTTTTGGACTGCTCAATAGTCAGAATAATTTTCCAGAGCTCAAGGAAAGTTCGATTTACGACTTTACGATGAAGACAATTCAAGGAAAAGATAAATCGATAGCAGATTATAAAGGCAAGGTTATTGTCATAGTCAATGTAGCTAGTAAATGCGGACTCACACCTCAATACAAGGAATTGGAAGAGGTTTTCAAAAAGTATAAGGATCTGGGTTTGGTAGTCTTAGGATTTCCCGCCAATGAGTTTCTAGCACAAGAACCGGGTGACAACAAACAGATAGCTGAGTTTTGCCAAGTGAATTATGGTGTCAGCTTCGATATGTTTTCCAAAATCGTAGTGAAAGGTCCTGAAATGCATCCATTCTATCAGTTCCTAACTCAAAAGAAATACAATAATCTGCAAGATGCTGATATCAAGTGGAATTTTCAGAAATTCATATTCGATAAGCAAGGAAAAATGATCAAGGTGGTATCTCCAAGAGATCATATCAACTCAGCAGAAAATATCCAATTAATTGAAAGTTTACTGAAATAATTATCTCCCATTTTCGTTACTTCTGCATGCTTCGTAATGCTATAGGACTTTTTTTATTTGTTTGTTTCATTACTTCCTGTGAAAAGGAAACAATTGATAATAGCACTAGGTTTCCCCTGAAGTTTTCGACGGATACTCTTACCTTCGATACGATATTTCAAACCTTAGGCTCCGCTACGAGGTCTTTTAGAATCTATAATCGTTCTAGCTCCACGCTCATTATAAGTAGAGCCTATCTTTCTCAAGGCACGAATTCACAATATCGTTTCAATATTGATGGCTTATCGGGTGTGAAGGCTGAGAATATTCGTATTTTACCCAATGATAGCCTTTGGGTATTTGCAGAAGTTACGGTTAATCCCAATCCTAGTAACCCTATTCTAGTAATGGATTCTATTATTTTAGAAACCAATGGAAGTCGTCAGATAATTATTATGCGAGCGCTCGGGCAGAACGCCTATTTTCATTATGGGGAAGTCGTACAATCGAATACCAATTTCTTAAGTGATAAACCACATGTCATTATAGATAAACGCACCAATTCTGGCACCATACCCGGTTTATTGATAGCTAATGGAGCTACGCTTAATATTGAAGCAGGATGTAAACTACATTTCGCCAGTAGCGCTGGTATTATAGTTCAAGGTAGCTTGAAATGCAATGGTACCAAAGACAAACCGATTCACATGCGAGGGTTACGATTAGAAAAATCCTATATCAAGGCTGCAGGGCAGTGGTTAGGGCTTTTATTCGAGCGCAATAGCAAAAACAATGTCTTATCATATACCACAGTCGATGAATCTGCGTTTGGGATATGGTTGGGCTTTCAGCCACAAACCAATTTTGGGCAAATGACCAATAATAGTACCCGTGCCGAAATTTATCTTAAAAATTCTACTATTTCCAATGCTTTTTATTGGACACTGAGAAGCATGAACTGCAAGGTAGAAGCTGATAATTGCCAATTTTTCACTTCAACAGAATATTTGGTGCAGCTATTGCTAGGTGGCGATTATCGCTTCCGCAATTGTACCCTTTTTAATATTCAGAGTAAGGATAAAAAAGGAAATCTCCTACTCGCAAATCAATTTTATGATGAGGATGGAAAGCAGACCTATAAAAATAAATTAGAGAATACTTGTTTCTTTGAAAACTGCATTATCAACTCCAATGCAGATGAAAGTATAATTTTGGATATTGACAAACCATTAAACACCGATGCGGATTATAGTTTCAGAAATTGTAATTATAACTCTAAATCAAACCTAACTTCGCCTAGTTTCACCAATGCTCAAGTCAATCAAAATCCTCTATTTGAAAGTACGGTGATAGACAAAGAAAATCTAAAACTCAAAGCCAACTCGCCTTGTATAGACAAAGGATTATCCAACAGTCTATTAGACGATATCAAAGGCGAACCCAGACCTAAAGGCAGCGGTACAGATATCGGGGCGTATGAGAGTTTTTAGAATCAAGTTAATCTCTCTACTATATTCAACTGGTTTTTTTACTAACTTTGCCAGCAAAAAATCGCAATTTCATGAGTACATATAAATCTACGGTCCAACATAACAAAGAACAATATCTCCAAGAACTCATCGAACTTTTAAAATTTCCATCCATTTCAGCAGACCCTGCATATAAGCAAGATGTGATGAATTGTGCACGATTCGTATCTGATAAAATGAATGCTATTGGATTAGACAAAGTAGAAATTATCCCTACCAAAGGCTATCCTGTGGTGTATGGAGAAAAGATAATCGATGCGACTAAGCCAACGATTTTGGTTTATGGACACTACGATGTACAACCAGCCGATCCAATAGACTTATGGACTTCGCCTCCATTCGAGCCTGTCATTAAAGATGGAAAAATCTATGCTCGTGGTGCCGCAGATGACAAAGGACAGTTTTATATGCACTTCAAAGCATTAGATATTTTACTTTCTGAAAACAAACTGAACTGCAATATCAAATGTATCGTAGAAGGGGAAGAAGAGATAGGCTCCGAGCATTTAGAAGAATTTGTCAATCAATATAAAGACAAACTCAAAAGCGACTGCATCGTGATATCGGATACGTCTATGATATCCAATGAACATCCATCTATCACGACTGGTTTGAGAGGTTTGGCATATATGGAAGTAGAAGTCACAGGACCTAATAGAGATCTCCATTCTGGAGTATATGGCGGTGCGGTGGGTAATCCTATCAATACCTTATGTAAAATGATAGCCTCTATGCAGGACGAAAATGGTACCATAACAATCCCTCATTTCTATGAAAAGGTAGAGGCGGTAAGCGATGCAGAGAGAGCAGCTATGTCCAAAGCACCTTTCGATATTACCGAATATAAAAAGCATTTAGATATTGATGAAGTTTTCGGAGAGAGGGAGTATGCAGTATTAGAACGCGTGAGCATTCGCCCTACACTCGATGTGAATGGTATCTGGGGCGGCTATATCGGCGAAGGAGCGAAGACAGTTTTGCCATCGAAAGCGTACGCTAAAATCTCAATGCGATTGGTCCCAAATCAAGATTATCACGAAATTTCTAAGTTGTTCGAAACACATTTCAAGTCGATAGCTCCACCTTATGTCAAGGTAAAAGTAACACCGCATCATGGTGGCGAGCCCGCTGTCACACCTACCGATAGTAAGGCTTATAAAGCCGCTGAAAAAGCAGTAGAGACCACCTATGGCAAAACACCTATTCCATTGAGAACAGGAGGTTCTATTCCTATCGTATCAATGTTTAAACGAGTATTAGGTATCGATACTGTTTTGCTTGGTTTTGGACTCGATACGGATGCTATCCATTCGCCAAATGAACATTATCATGTCTGGAACTATTTAAAAGGGATTGAGACGTTGTGTTGCTTTTATGAGGAAATGGGAAGGTAGCCACGAATTCACGAATTTCTTTTGATGATTTTTCTAAAAGAAGAAAGCTATAAAATAATTGGACTATGCATGGAAGTGCATAATCAGCTTGGAGCTGGGTTTCTAGAAATTGTTTATAAAGATGCGCTTGAATACGAAATTAGAAAAGAAAATATTCGTTTTGAAAGAGAGAAAAAGTTTGAAGTAAATTATAAAGGAATAGTTTTGCCGCATAACTTTTATGCAGACTTCGTAGTTTTTAATGAGATAATTTTAGAAGTTAAATCTACTTCAAACTTATGTGATGCCGATATAGCACAATGTTTAAATTATCTGAAGGTTTCACAATGTAAACTGGCTATTTTAGTAAACTTTGGAGAAAAAAGTCTAGTATATAAGAGAATAGTATTATAAAAATTCGTGAATTCGTGGCAATAAAACTAGGACTCGACGCTAAGCGCGCATTTAACAATCACTCTGGACTAGGGGTCTATAGTAGAGGAGTTATAGAAGAATTAGCTAAAAACTTGCCATGTGAAAATCTAGTTCTCTTTACTCCAAAAAGGAAAATATGGCATTCTTCTTTGACTACTATTACTAGCAGATTAGGAGCGCTGTGGAGGTCGTTTGTTGTTTATTTTGACTTGCTGAAATATGATATAGAAGTCTATCATGGCTTAGCAGGTGAGTTGCCTTTTTTTATTCCTAAGAAAGTAAAAACAGTAGTCACGATTCATGATCTTTTATTTCTTCGTTTTCCGCAGGACTATCCATCGATAGATAGAGTGATATATCATCATAAAGCTAAATATGCCTGCCGAAAAGCAGATAAAATTATAGCTGTGAGCGAAGTTACAAAACAAGAAATCATTCGTTTTTATCACATAGATGAAGAAAAAATAGAAGTAATACCTGTTCCTATTTCGGATAAAATTCTACATAAACAAGAAAAACCATATCACAAAGATTATATCGTTTGTATCTCGTCCTTTATCGGTAGAAAAAATCAAGATGTATTAGTCAAAGCATTTGCGAAAATAAAGGACCAGGTCACCTACGATTTGATATTCATAGGAGGAGGTAAACGTAAGAATGAAATTATTCACTTATCGAGAAAAATGAAATGTGAGACTAGAATTCAATTTTTAAGTAAGTTGACAGATACAGAGAAATTTAACTACTTAGACCATAGTTTGTTTTCAGCATATCCCAGTAGAGGTGAGGGTTTTGGGATTCCTATCTTAGAATCTTTTCTTTACAATAAGCCGATTATACTTAGCGATACTCCTATACACCGCGAGGTGGCAGATGAGGCAGGTATTTATTTCCGAGACAATGATGTGGGTGACTTGGCTGAGAAGCTTTTAGTTGTGCCAACATTAATCAAACATAATTTTACAGAATTGGCACAACAAAGAATAGCAAATTTTCAAGCTGAAGATGTAGCAATAAAACTAAAAGAAATTTATTTTTCCTTAATAGATCGGACACCGCGAATTTGATCCGCTAAATACTGCAATATCGCTTGGGGATAACTATGTTGCATGACTAAGTCTTGATTGGTCGTATCATAAGGTCGCCATACATAATCATAAGAAATAGCAGAAGTATCGGTCTGATAAAGATATCCATTGACAAAAGCACTAATACTATATCTATTCATATCTGAAAAATGATTTCTAGAAAACTTTAGATAGTTTTTTTCTTTCCAGTTCAAAAGATATGATAGCGTAGCGGGTAGGTTTTGCTGTGCGAATAACAAACTATCCTTATACCCACGAAAGCTTGAATTTAAGCCATGAGAGTAAAACAATAAAGGAATATGATACCTTTCCTTACTCGCAATATCACAGTCATTAGGCATTTTATGCGAATGGTCAGAAATGATAACAAATAGCGTATTCTTAAATTTTTTATCTTGACGAACCGCAGTAAAGAAATTTTGCAGTTGTTTGTCGAGATAGGTTACACTCTGCAAATACATTTTTCGTTCAGACGAGTATATCTTTAACTTGGGTATATCAAATGGCTCATGCGTGCTCAATGTCAATGTATGCAGAAAAAAAGGAGATTTCATTTTTCTATATTGTACTATCAATTCTTGAAATAAATATTCATCTGGTACACCTAAACTCTGCAATTGTTTTTCTTTAGAGAAATTCAGAATATCAATAATTGTATCAAAACCGATTTCGGTTAGATAAGCAAGCATGTTGGCGAATTCCACATTACCGCCGAAGACAAAACGCGTATCATATTTTCTATCCTTCATAGTTGACACTATACTTGGCAAATCTGATAACGCACTCACATTATCTGTCAAACTATTATATGGAGTAGCTAGACTTCCAGATAAAAGTGCTCCAAGGCCTTGCTCCGTGCGTGAACCCACAGCGTATGCATTTGCAAAATAGTAAGAAGAATCTATCAAGGACTCTAGAAAAGGCATATATGAACTATCCCTATTATGAAGTTTCAAAACCTCAGCGCTTACGCCTTCCAACGTTATCAGCACGATGTTAGGATTACCTTGAAAATTGAATAATTTGACATCTTTTGATTGCCCTAAAGTTTGAATTTCGTGAATTCTATGCAATACTATATCTTCTGACAATTTGCGGTATGGATTAGTTTCTAAGAACTTTTGATTTTCAACCAATACATTGAAAAAATTCCAAGTACTATTGATAGCAGCCATATTGTAGGTTCTATGATCACAGAAAAAAGCATCGCTTTGATTGCGAGGTATTTCTCGAAAGCCACCTCGAAGAACTAGAAAACTAATTGGCATTAAAATCAATAAAATGAATACACGTCCATACCATGGGGAACTTCCTACTTTCTTGAAATCCAAATATTTCAAACTATAGTGAAAAATAAATGAGGTCAAAGCAAGAAAAAAGATTGCAAACAAGCCATTAATCCACGATACATTTTTCAGCATTTCCCCTATGTTTTTGAGATAAGGATAAGCACGAATGCTAAAAATACTATCCCAATATTTATAAAGTATAATATCCCCCAGTGAAGCTAATGCTTGAATGAGTATGAGTATAAATAAAGCGACTGTCAAGACTTTATTTTGAGCATTCTGAGTCAACCTAGATACTATTAACTGAATGAATAAAACTAAAAAGACAACAAGCAAGCTAACTCCCAAATCAAAAGCTAGCCCTGTCCACATACTGCCAATAATCAAGGTGAAATCAAACCGAGCGGGAGATAGTAAAATGAAAAGTAAACGAAAAAACTGGCAGATTGCTAACTGAAAAGTTAATAATCGCACTAAACCAAAGAGAGTTTTCAAAGGGCTCTTAGTTCTTCAATTCAAACAACTCTGGTTTGATTTCAGCATTAATTATGTATTTGGTAATTTTTAGATCACCTTGCATAGCACTAGACATAGCCATAGGTAGCATAAAGCCATCTACAAGCTTATAATCCGAAAATGTAGAGACAAATTCTTTCTCTTCACCTTCTACTTCAGTCTTGCTAATTTCTTTTACAACCAGTTTGGAATCTTTTTCAATGTAAATAGTCTTTTCCTTACCATCAGGTTTTTTGCAGAGCAAGACATAGCATTCCTTTTCGTCCACCTTATCTTCAGGCAATACGGTATAAGTAAATCCTTTCTTTTCATAATCGATAAAGTCACCCTGAATATCCAATCTACTTAACATTCCCTTATGAGCCTCTTCTGGCATAGCCTCAGGCTTGGACTGACCTCGCATCGGGAAATAACTGTAAGCAGCTTTGGTATTGATCAGCATAAAACAATCCATCCCCATGATCTGCATATCCATGCGAAAACCCGTATTGTGTGCAAAAGTAAGTGTAAGCGGAAATTCCATACCTTGCCGATTCGAGATACACTCCATTTTCATCGTTTTGAGGCTAGTTATCTTGTCCTTTCCACCTCTTGCTTTCAGGTTCATTTCTATGATATCATTGGCAGTTTGACCCTTAGATGTTAAGGTCAATAAAGTAGTAAATAAAACGAGAAATATTCGAACCATATAATTTTTTTTAGCTAAGATAAGGATTACTTTGTATTCGACAACTTAAAATTCGTTTAAATTTTCAAATGATATTGTTGGAATTTACAAGCTTGTCATATGCCACAAAACTTTCCTCTACAATTTGCATAGCAGCTTCACGATTCAAAAAATCCGCCACAACAACATGTTTCTTCTCTAGTTTTTTATATTCCTCAAAAAAATTTCTCAATTCTAAAAGACTGTGTTCTGGAAGTTCGGATATATCTTGAATATGATTCACACTAGGATCTCCAGCACATACAGCTATGATTTTATCATCAGTGTCCCCGCTATCTATCATTCGCATAACACCTATCACCTTCGCAGGAACTATGCATAAAGGAACTATAACTTCTGAAGTCAATATCAAAATATCTAGTGGATCACGATCTCCACAATAACTTTGAGGAATAAAGCCATAGTTTGCTGGATAATACATCGAAGAATAGATAACGCGATCTAATCGCAGCAATCCACTTTCTTTATCAACCTCATACTTAGCTCGGCTACCCTTTGGTATCTCGATAAGACCATTCACTAAATAAGAGCCTAAATTGCCTCTGCTCACGCCATGCCAGGGATTAGTTTTTTCTATTTTCATGATTGTTTAATTTTTTATGAAAATTATTGTATGTAAATTATAGCCATGGAGCTGAACCTAATGATGTGCTTCTATTATCAATCCCTCTTCAACTTATAATGAAAATGCACACTTGTAATGATAAAAGCAGCAATAATAAGAGTTCTACTTGCAGCGTGTATATCTTGAACTTTAAAAAATATAGCTAAAAGAGCCAATCCAAAGCAGAGTTGGACGATACGTTTAAACCATAGCCATTCCTTCTTAGCCATGAGTGCATACCCGTAGAACACAAATAGTGGATTCAGCCACAGTAAATTCAAATTATTTTTTGTCACTGAATGTTCAGTAAAAAACCATTCAAAACCTATGACCAAACCTCCAATACCTAGGATAAAAAATAAAATGCCATAAAAACTATGCGACCATGCAGGTTGCCACCATTTCAAAACTAGAACGCATAATAGGAGAATAATTGCAAAGGCATTGGGTGACCATAGCCAAGACCAGCTAGAAGAAACACTAGGTGTTTCTGGTATTAAGACAGACTCACTAGACACTAAGCTAGCTCCCTGTGTCTTAGACAATGCTATGGACTTGGCTACAAATTCTGGCAAAAAACAATATTCTCTTGCACTTGCTCTTCTATCTACTGGCAGACCTAGTGCCACGTCCATTCCCCAATCTATCCATGGTACAGAGTTTCGGGCATTCGCATGAATATGCTGCCGAAATGATTTTTTATCCTCTTCCTCATAAAATTTCATCTCCACCCCTATACAGTTTTTCTCCAAGACTTCTATAATCTTCGTGGCACAATTATTGAATAAAAAATCATATCGATAATATTTATTCTCTTCACGAATATTCCATTCTAGAAATTGCAATAAACTATCTCTTTGAGCAGAGGTTAAATTTAGGATTTGCTCCTTGACCTCACGCTGCTGATAGACATATTGAGCCATGAAATCGTTCATAGATTCCTTACCTACCATATAATCCAATTTCCCCAAACAAAACTTCGGAATAAAATTAGGGTCATGAAAATCGAATAAACCATAATTATATACCCAGTCAATCCCCTGCAGACTATCTTGATAGCGGATGGCTGAATGACCAAATGTGCTGTATATCTCGTCGCCTCGGCTGCAAGTAAGAATACTAAATTGCTGCGCATTTATCTTTATGTTCATAAATAAAAATAGAATAAACAGCTTTATATTGATAAATATCTTTTTCATTTCCAATTATTTAAATACATATAAGATCTCTGCTTTAACTTTAAACTTTTCACTTTCTACTTTTCACTAAGTTATAACCATTTCTTCCTCCAAAACCATTGAAAAATTATAATTGTAATCAAAATCATAAATAACCACACAATCTTATAACCATGCACATAATCCAGCTCTGGCATAAATTTAAAATTCATACCATAGACGCCTACGATAAATGTCAAGGGTAAAAAGAAGGCAGAAAATACAGTCAAGATTCTCATAACCTCATTTGTACGCTGCGATGAGATAGACATGTAAAAATGCATGAGATTATTAGCATCCTCGAGACTTTGAGCATAGACAGACTGTAAATGTATTTGCGTATCTTTGAGGTCGTTAAGCGAAACTTTATCTTTTGATGAGATACCATTTACCACAGTCCCAGTCATTTGAAGTAGTTTATGTGCAATATGCGTTCGGCGTTTTAGAAAATATAAATTTTTCATCACCATAGGTGATAGTGTTTTGAGAAATACTTGCTCTTCATAGCTATCTATTTCCTCGGCCAATTTCATAGAGGGCTTATCATAGGTTTTAAGAACATACCATAAGAGTCTTACCACCAATTCATTTGGAGAATGACATTTCGCATTATCATAAAACTTCATTTTCACTTCTTCGATAAAATCGAGTGGTAGGCGATGTATGGTGATAATAAAATTTTCATTGTAAAATATAGCCAACTTAGATGTCGCTTGCTGTATAGTATGTACTTTGGTGTGATGATGATTTTCGATAAGTAAGCGTGAAATAATAAATTGATAACCATCTTGACTTTCAATTTTGGGCAAATGGTCAGGCTCTAGACAATCTTTAATTGAGTAGGGGTGAATACCAAAGCGCTCACCCAGCTCTAATAGCTCATTTTCTTTTGGGGTCGTGACATCTAGCCACTGAAAAGACTTATGCCCTAAGGACAAATCAACGATAGACATTTACAACTCTATTAAATATCAAAAATACTATTTTCTTATCTTTGTCACTTTATTTAAATTACAATGAGCGATTTTTTAACGAAGAGAAGTGAGGATATTAGTCAGTGGTATAATGACTTGGTATTAAAAGGTGGATTGGCCGATTACAGCGATGTGCGAGGCTGCATGGTCATCAAGCCCTATGGCTATGCCCTTTGGGAAAATATGCGCGATGC
The DNA here is from genome assembly GCA_016787225.1 of Chitinophagales bacterium. Lineage (NCBI taxonomy): Bacteria > Pseudomonadati > Bacteroidota > Chitinophagia > Chitinophagales > Chitinophagales bacterium. The sequence continues at coordinate 85,213 of JAEUUY010000019.1, read as the reverse complement.
CCTAGATAAAATGATTAAGGACACCGGTCACGTGAATGCCTACTTCCCACTATTCGTTCCTAAGAGTTTGTTTGAAGCCGAAGAAAAAAACGCCGAAGGCTTCGCCAAAGAATGTGCCGTGGTGACGCACTATCGCTTGAAAAATGATCCTGATAATAAAGGCAAGCTCATAGTAGATCCAGAAGCCAAGTTGGAAGAAGAACTTGTCGTGCGTCCTACTTCAGAAGCCGTTATCTGGAATACCTATAGAAAATGGATCGAATCTTATCGTGATTTACCATTGCTTATCAATCAATGGGCGAATGTCGTGCGATGGGAAATGAGAACTAAACTTTTTCTCCGTACTGCAGAATTTCTATGGCAAGAAGGACACACCGCTCATGCCACGAAAGAAGAAGCTATCGAAGAAACCGAGAAAATGCTTGGAGTTTATGCTGAATTTGCCGAAAAATATTTAGCTATTCCAGTTTATCAAGGGAAGAAAACAGAGAGTGAGCGCTTCGCAGGTGCGGATGACACCTTGTGTATTGAAGCCTTGATGCAAGATGGCAGAGCATTACAGGCGGGTACTTCTCATTTCCTTGGTCAAAATTTTGCTAAGGCTTTTGATGTCAAATACCAAACCACAGAGGGTAGAGACGAATATGTATGGGCTACCTCATGGGGTGTTTCTACACGATTGATAGGAGCTTTGTTGATGACACATTCCGATGATAATGGTATCGTGATGCCGCCAAAAGTAGCTCCGCATCAGGTCGTATTTGTGCCATTTCTACACGAAAAAAAGCCAGAACAAAATCAAGTCTTGCTTGATAAATGTAATGAATATGTAGCACAATTCAAGGCCAAAGGAATTCGTTGCTTAATTGATAAAGACTTAACTAAACGTCCTGGCTTCAAATTTGCTGAGCATGAGCTCAAAGGAATACCAGTGCGAATTGTATTCGGACCAAGAGACCTCGAAGAAAATGTAGCTGAGGTAGCACGCCGAGATAATTTGACCAAAGAATCTATCTCGCAAGATAATTTAGTAGAGCATGTAGAAAAATTGTTAGACGATATTCAAGCCAATATCTTCAATAGAGCTAAAGAATATCGCAATACCAATACCCGTGAATCTGTGGACTATGCCGACTTTAAGAAAAAGATAGAAGAAGGTGGTTTCGTGCTGGCCCACTGGGATGGCACTGCGGAGACCGAAGAAAAAATCAAGGAGGAAACCAAGGCTACAATTCGCTGCATTCCTTACGATTTCGAGCAAACTGATGGAAAATGCATATATAGTGGCAAAGAAACAAATCATAGAGTCTTGTTTGCGAGGGCGCATTAATTTACCCCCTACTTTGTGTTCCATTTTTTATTTTTTTACCCCTACTTTGTGTCATATTTTTAAATAAATTACCCCTACTCTGTGTTTTTTTATTTATAATTGTGCTTTAATTTCAGCGCTTTATAAGTAAAATGGAATTTTATAGAAAAATACAGCCAAAACTTCAAGAATGGCGACACTATAATAGCCGAAAACCCCTCATACTGAGAGGGGCTCGCCAAGTAGGTAAAACGACGGCTGTAAATGAGTTTGGTGCGAGTTTTGGTCAATATATCTACCTCAATCTTGAAAAACCGAAAGATGTGGCACATTTTGAGGATTATAAAGATATCAATGAACTGACGCAGCGCATATTTTTCGCTCATAACAAATCAACTCAAAAATTAGCAGATACCCTCCTCTTTATAGATGAAATTCAGGAGCGCCCCAAGGTTATGAATTTGCTGCGCTATTTCTATGAAGAACTACCTGAACTTTGTGTAATAGCTGCTGGGTCTATGCTCGAGAGTTTATTTGACCATCAATACCAATTTCCTGTAGGTCGTGTAGAGTATTATGTACTTCGTCCTGCCAATTTTGAAGAATTTCTTCATGCTAATCAAGAGACGGCTGCTCTGGAGATCATAAATACGATACCCTTGCCCGATTATGCAACAGATAGATTGTTTGATTTGTTTCATACTTTCGCACTCATAGGCGGCATGCCAGAGATCGTCAAGCAATACGCGCTCAGCATAGATCTAAAATCACTCCAACGCTATTTTCAGTCTATCATCAATTCCTATTTAGATGATGTGGAGAAATATGCGATTTCTTCGGCTCAAGGTCAATATCTCCGATTTGTTATCAAATCTATGTTTTCTGTAGCTGGTTCGAGGATAAAATTTGAGAATTTTGCCAACTCCAACTATAAGTCTAAGGATATGGGCGAATCGCTTCGCACCTTAGAAAAAGCGATGATACTCAATCTCGCTTATCCTACGACACATCATACCTTACCTCTCCTGCCTGATTATAAAAAATCTCCTAAACTACATATCTTAGATATTGGCTTATTAAATCATTTCGTAGGATTACAATTAGAAATATTGAGTAAAAAAGAGCTCAGCGGTGTTTACCAAGGTGCTATGATAGAATTATTGGTAGGGCAGGAAATTAAATCAACCCAGTATGAGTCCCTAGAGCCTTTGCATTTCTGGGTTAGAGATAAAAAAGGTTCTGATGCCGAGATAGATTATTTGCTTAATTTTAATGGAAAATTGATACCTGTAGAAGTGAAATCTGGGAAAATAGGCAAACTAAAATCGCTACTAATGTATATGGATTTAGCACCTCATACCATGGCCGTGCGCGTCTATGGAGGCAAATTATCGATAGATACTGTTACAACACCTAAAGGAAAAGAATTCAAACTACTAAATTTACCCTATTTCTTATCATTTAAAATGTATGAATATTTGGGATGGTTTGAGAATTATATCCAAAAGGAGGTAAAATAAACTTAACAGTCATGGCAAAATCAGTAATACTAAAGTCTTCATTCATTAAAATATTTATAGGCCTATTCCTTGCCGTCCTTTTTTATGCTATTAACCCATTGAATGTTTCCGAGTTAGCAAACAAAACATTATTTGTAGCTATCCTGATGATTAGCTGGTGGGTGTCGGAAGCACTTCCTATGCCAGTGGTAGGTTTAGTTCCACTGATTTTATTTCCACTCTTAAAGATTATGAGTATTGATAAAGCTGCTTATTCCTACGCGAGCCCTATTATCTTTCTATTTCTAGGTGGCTTTATGCTCGGATTAGCCATAGAGAAATGGAACCTTCACCGCAGAATTGCTTTAAGTATTGTAAAACTAACAGGAACTAGCGGCAATCGGATTATTATTGGCTTTATTCTAGCTACAGGACTATTGAGTATGTGGCTGAGCAATACGGCTACCACCATCATGATGTTACCCATAGCGTTGTCTATCATTCATGTCATGAAAAAAAATTATTCCGGTAATGGAAATTTGGATAATTTTTCTCTTGTACTTATGCTTGTTATTGCTTTTGCCTCTAACATGGGAGGCATAGCCACCATAGTAGGCACGCCGCCCAATATTTCCTATGTAGGTCACATTTATACTCAGTATCATCATCAGATAGACTTTATAGACTGGATGATGGTCTGCACGCCTTTGTCTATTGCTCTTATGATAACCCTCTATTGGATTCTTGCAAAATGGTTATATCCTAATCATATAAAGTCCAGCTCAGAAACTAAAGCTATCATAAATCAGCAATATAAAGATTTAGGTAAATTTTCTAATGCTGAAAAACGCGTTCTTATTGTATTTATCTTTACTTCTACACTTTGGATTACAAGAGGAGTAATTAATAAGCTCAATCCATTTTTTCAATTGGATGATACGATGATAGCTTTGATTTCCACTATAGCTTTATTTGCTATCCCAGCCGGAATGAAGACTACCGAAAATCAATCCGGCTCAGAAAATCTTCTTATTTGGGAAGATTCAAAAAAAATGGCTTGGGGCATTTTATTGCTTTTTGGCGGTGGAATAGCTCTGGGTAAAGGCTTAGAAGAGGCACAACTCGTTCAGCTTTTAGGTAATTGGTTGGCGAGTTATCAAATCAAGGGTTTTATGATGATACTCATCATCACTACTATATCCATTTTTATTAGTGAACTGACGAGCAATGTGGCTCAAGTTATAATTTTTGCACCAGTAGTATCGAGCTTAGCGAGCGCTATGGACATCAATCCGCTCATGCTAGGTGTTCCAATGACCATGGCCGCTAGCTGTGCAAGCATGCTGCCCATGGGTACTCCTCCCAATGCGATTGTATTCTCCAGTGGTTATATAAAACTAAGACAAATGGTTTATGCTGGTTTTATTCTCAACGTGGTTTCTATAATCTTAATATCTTTATTTTGCTGGTTTTTGATACCATTGTTTATGGATTATAAATTATAAATCAGGTATTATATGTCATTAGTACATATAAAAAAAGCTGCCCTTAGGCAGCTTTAGTAAAAGTGATAAAATAAAAGAATTACTTTATAACATATGCTACTCCAAATCCAATAGTTCTGAAATCTACGCCGAGATTCATTCCTACAGAAGAACCTGCTCCAGATACACTTGTGATATCAAATCCTACACGACCTAATCTCGCCATAAGCGCCCAATTGGAGTGAACAAAATAGTTGATTCCTGGAGAAACACCAACAGAAATTTGGGTCATACCTGTAGGGAATTTAAAGGAAACGTCCCCATTTAAGGCTAATGAGAATTGTTTTCTCGGTGTAAATACATACATCCCGTCAACTCCAAATCCAAATACAGCATCTCTACCGCTTCCACCATCTACTGTGAGTCTGCCTCCTACACCGATATTATCCTTTAACATATAGATAGCAGCAGGTGAAAAAGAAAATGAATTAGTTGTAACGCCAGCATTTTCGTTTGAGATGAATCCTAAAGCTCCACTTAGAAGTAGATTTTTCTTGGCTAATCCCATTTCTCCCTTATTGCTAGATCCCATGGAAACGCCTTTTAAGGAGTTCGAAGTTTGTGCATTTAGAGTGCCTGCAACTAGGCAAAGAAATAAAAGTTTTTTCATGATTTAATAATTTAAGTTCAATGCGAAATTAAACTACAACTTAGCTAAATAGAAAATCAAGTTTCCATATAAATGACAAACTTCTTAAAATTGTTCATTTATGTAGACAATTCAAAGAAAAAGAATGCCAATATGAGGAAGAATAAACCCAAAAAGTTCTTAACTTGAAAATGGCTTAGTTGATCTTCAAATCTATCTCCTATTAGTTTTGCTAATTAGGGTCTACTGAAAAACGCCAAAACAATTGATAGCCATAAGATTGCAAAAACTTTTCCCCCTGAATATGCAAATTGTAAAAACAAGTTTACTGGAGTTCACGCCCAAATATCTTGCATTTACCGACAAGAATTTTAGGCTACACAGAAGCACACCAACTACTTCGCCATCTTCTGCCAATAGCGGTATTAAAATGGTCCAACCCATTTTAATACCTTGCTATGGTAAATGCCGTAGCAGTATTTGTTTAGTACAATGAGCCATGCGACATTGGACTATTACTAATACGCTTACGGTATTCACCTCGCAGTATGACTATACAGCTTCGGCTTGATGGCTCGTATTTGGCGCACTTCTGAGTTTTTCAGCAGACCCTAATTAAGATATCAATATTTATTGAATATGAATTTTGAGTCAGCTATTTTTGAAACTTATAAAACTCGCTTCCACTTTTATCCAATAATTCCAAAAAATAAATCCCTTGTGGGAGAGTCTCTACATATATTTTTCCCTCACATACACCTTCTAATACGATTGTCCCAAGTGAGTTTCTTATCTTAAAGCCTTGTTTGTCAGCGGAACTTAAATTTAAAGTGGATTGCACTGGGTTAGGGAAAAAACTAAGTGTTTTTTTAGAGGCATTATATATGCTAGAAGTGATATCACATTGCTCTTTATTTTGAAAATAGTAAGGAAAGTGATACTTTATAGAAGCAAATTCACCATAACAAATATTTCCTGCCTGATACTCTGGGAAAGTTACCAGATGTTGGTCCCACATCACACGATTTTGACTACCTATCCCTGATAAAAAAACATCTTTAGTTGTAGTATAGATTTTTCGATATTCGTTTTGGAGCCATCCATAACTAATTTTAGTAACCGTATCAGCTGAAATGGACGTAGAGAACATAGTATCACCCACTTTCGCTTTTGCATTGTAAACCATTATTTCCTCTCCTAATTTATTAGAAAGAATATAATACTTTCCGGCAATAGTATCATATCTTACGAAACGCATGGGTTGATTCATAGTTTGATACTTTTTACCGTTTATTAATGTATCACGACTTGTAAAATAATAAGGTACAGAAAACTTTAAATCTCCATTGTCATTGGAAGCCCAAGTGTACCATTTCTTGTTGGGATTTATTAAGGCATTTTCTAAGGCGCAGTTTTTACCAATTTGTTTTAAAATACTCGTATCAGCATGCAATACACAATTAAGCTGATAACCAATATCTGACATTCCCATAATAGAAGGCCAATTCAAAGGATGATATCCATTAGGACAACCAATGCTTTCAATCCAAACTAATGGTGGTACATTTGTTGGGTAGGCGACTGACTTGAGTTCAATTGACCACAAACTATCTCCTTCTATTTTTATTTTTGATTTTTTTCTAAACTGCAATTGAAATGTATTAGAGCCAATAATTGTTCTTAATGTATCTCCAATGTTTAATGAATAGTCCATAAGTAAGTATTCATTTGTCCCTTTTAACCCATATACTTTTGTTCCTGAATCTGCAACCTTAATATTGGGCTCACCAAATGAAAAATATTCTTTACCATTAAATTGAAAAGGCATGGTATCAAAAGAATAACTATATCTGCCAGCAATCTCTGCCCATATTGTTTTAGAATAAACCCACTGATAATTACCTACCCTACTAGCAAAAGTCTTTTGACCCAGCATACTGAAGCTAAATAAAAACGTAAGAATAAGGCTAAAAAATACTTTCAAAGTCTTGAATTTCAAAGCAAAGATAAAAAATCCTCACAGAAAACAAATGACTAGAATCTCAAAGCCACAATTCTTTATGTTAAAGTCAATTTTTTATAGAAATTATTAATTCCAAATTATCATTTATTCGTTAAACTTGCACTTTCAAGTTTGAAACATGGACGAGCAGTTATTTAACCTTTCAAAAAGGAAAAAAGTAGTCACAGAAACGAAGATGAGTTTCATGGAGAGCCTCTATCTCCCTGCTATCTTTAAAGGTATGGCCACCACTATTAGTCACCTATTACGAAAACCTGCTACTGTTCGATATCCAGAAGAAAAAAGAGAATTCTCCACCATATACAGAGGACAACATGTATTAAAAAGAGACGAGAAGGGTGCAGAGCGATGCACCGCATGTGGTTTATGCGCTTTAGCTTGTCCTGCGGAAGCTATCACTATGGAGGCTGCTGAGAGAAAACCAAATGAAAAACATCTCTATAGAGAAGAAAAATATGCCGCAACTTATGAGATCAATATGCTTCGATGTATCTATTGTGGTTTATGCGAAGAAGCCTGCCCGAAAGAGGCTATTTTCTTAACTGATCGAATAGTCGATGCTGAGTTTATGCGCAAAGATTTTATTTACGGAAAAGATATATTAGTAGAACCCATAGATAAGCCTGTAGATATAAGTAAGCGACAAACACCAGAAGTCCTTGAGTTTAAAAAAGATCCCAAACATAAGCACAACCAAGTTTTCGAAGGAATACAATCTTAATTTATGGATTTAAACAATTTCGCATTTATAGCCCTATCTGCCATTACACTTATTTGTGCCTTGATGGTGGTCATAGCTAGGAACCCAATTTATAGTGTCATCTTTTTAATTTTGACTATGTTTAGCTTAACGGGGCATTATGTTTTATTGCATGCTCAGTTTATAGCTGTCATTAATATTATAGTCTATGCTGGTGCTATTATGGTACTATTCCTATTCGTGCTCATGCTTATGAATATGAATGCAAATAACGAGCCGAATAAATCCTTGTTATGGAAGTCCCTAGCTACTATAGTGGCTGCTGGAGGTTTTATAAGTATGGCTGTCCTTTATTTTAGAAATATGGGAGATACTCCAATAAAACCTACTACGAATAGTGTACCAGGAAACATGCTTCCCCCCGACTTTGGTTATGTAAAACCATTGGGTAAGATGCTTTTTACTGATTATGTATTCCCATTTGAGATAGCCTCTATTCTATTTATAGCCGCAATGGTGGGTGCTGTGTTTTTAGGAAGTAGAGAGAAAAGTTGATGTGATAATGTATTAATTTGAAAATTGAATAATTTTAAAAATAGAAGTTGATGTGTCCCGATAGCTATCGGGAGAGACGATGTGATGATATTTTGATTTAAAAATATAATAAATTTACAAATACTCGTCGCTACGGTTGAACTAATTAAAAAATTCGTGAATTCGTGGCAAGAAAAAATGATAAAAAATGAATTTGATTGGATTTGAAAATTATTTATGGTTAGGATCAGCGCTTTTTTGCATAGGACTCCTAGGCGTATTGGTTCGTAGAAATGTTATCATACTTTTAATGTGTATAGAGCTGATGCTCAATGCATCGAATCTACTTTTGGTAGTATTTTCTAAAATGTTTGGAAACATGAATGGGCAGATATTTGTATTTTTCTCAATGCTAGTAGCTGCTGCAGAAGTTTCTGTCGGATTGGCATTGATTGTTTTGATATACAGAAAATTCAAAACTATTGATAGTAGTTTCTTAGACAATTTAAAAGGATAAATTAAAACGATTAAAAGTGATTGTTGCTAAAATATTATTGTTATCGCCTATTGTAGGTTTCCTATTGAATCTAATTCTAGGCAAAAAATTAGGTAAAAATTCTGGAATAGTAGGAACTTTGGCAGTTTTTGTTTCCTTTGTATGCTCTATACTGATGTTTCAAAAAGTTATGAATACAGGGGCATACGAGGTTCCATTTTTTTCTTGGATGCATATTTCTACTTTGCATATCGGATTTTCTCTCTGGGTAGACGAATTGAGTACTTGGATGATGCTTATAATTACAGGAATTGGTTCCTTAATCCATTTGTATTCCATAGGTTATATGTCGCATGACAAGGGAATAGGTCGCTTTTTTGCTTACTTAAACCTCTTTATATTCTCTATGCTCATGCTGGTATTGGGTGGGAATTTCATTATGCTCTTTATAGGCTGGGAAGGAGTTGGTTTATGCTCCTATCTGCTTATAGGATTTTGGTATAAAAATATAGAGTATGGTCATGCAGCGCGTAAAGCCTTTATCATGAATAGAATTGGAGACTTAGGGCTACTTTTAGGTATATTCCTGTGTATACAAACATTTGGCACTATTAATTTCAATGAGATCAATTCTATAGCAGCCGAAGATTTAGTCTTAAAAGCATCTGGGCAATTGGGACTCTATCAACCATATATCTATACTGCTATTACACTTTGTCTTTTTATAGGTGCTATGGGTAAAAGTGCTCAGCTACCATTATATACTTGGCTTCCTGATGCCATGGCAGGACCGACTCCTGTTTCTGCACTCATACATGCTGCCACCATGGTGACAGCGGGTATTTATTTAGTCGTTCGCAATGCAGCTCTTTTTGAACTCGCTCCATTTACCCTTAACTTTATTCTTATCATAGGTATGGCCACTTCTATTTTAGGAGCATTGATTGGTCTATTTCAGAATGATATTAAAAAAGTATTGGCCTACTCCACAGTTTCTCAGCTAGGTTTAATGTTCGTCGCACTAGGTGTGGGTGCATATACCTCAGCCATGTTTCATTTGACTACGCATGCTTTCTTTAAAGCGTTATTATTTTTAGGTGCGGGATCGGTCATTCACGCTATGAGTGGTGAGCAAAATATTTTAAGTATGGGAGGTTTAAAAAATAAGATAAAACTTACTCATTGGACATTCGCTATAGGCACCCTAGCGATTATTGGATTTATCGGTACTTCTGGATTCTTCTCCAAAGATGAAATTTTAGAGAAATTATATCATCATTCACCTATAGTTTGGGGATTTGCCTTAGCTAGTGCAGCTATAACTATTATTTATATGGTTCGGGTCTATACACTAACGTTTATGGGTAAATTTAGAGGTAGCTCTGAACAGGAATCACATTTACATGAGAGTCCTCTTACCATGACCTTACCATTAATCGTTTTGGCAATACTCTCCGTTCTCGGAGGTTTATTGAATCTTCCTCATTTACTCGGTGCAGGCATCAGTCAAAAAATGGCTCATTGGTTATCACATATTAACTCATTGAAGGCAATTCCTCCCCATACAAGTCACTTGAGTCATATTGCAGAAATTATGCTTATGGCCATTGCTACTGCATTGGTCTTCATTCTAGGTAGTTTTGCTTATTTAAAATTCAAGAAACAAACAAGTGAAGAATTAGTAAAACCGCGTATTGGATTTTCACTATGGGGTGAGCATAAATTCTATATTGATGAGCTCTACCATAATATCATAGTGAAACCTATCGAATATCTATCTGATTTCTGTTTCTATATTGTTGAGCATTTCTTAATTCAACCGATAGTTTTTGGAAGTTCTAGATTATTCTATGGCGCAGGTCAGCTTCTGCGTATCGTTCAGAGCGGAAACATAGAATTTTATCTCATATATATAGCCGTTGCGGTTATAATCATATTAACTTCCATACTATTTATATTTTAAATATTTAATTCTAGCACTGTGCATCTAATTTTATTATTACCGCTTCTAGTAGCTCTGACAGCTTTCTTTCTGCCAAAAAAATTAGTACGAGAGTTTAGCTTAGCATTTTCTGGGGCTTTTTTCTTATTTTCAATATATGTGCTCACCCAGTACAACCCCATGAATCATTACAATTTTACCTACTTCCATGAAGCGTTTCTAGTAGGTACTGGAGGTAGTCTTCACATAGGCTTAGATAGTTTAGGGGTTTTAATGTTTGTATTAACTAATTTTGTCGTTCTTTACGCCAATATTATGGCATGGAATAAATCCTATTCCAGTTCATTTTATGGTTGTACATTTTTAATGCAGTTTGCTTTAGTGGGCGTTTTTGCTAGTTTAAATGCCATTTTATTTTACTTTTTTTGGGAGCTAGCCCTTCTACCAATATATTATATCGTATATAAATGGGGTAATGGCAAGGATTTAAGCAAGACGTTTATTCGCTTTTTTGTATACACCTTTGTGGGAAGCCTTTTTATATTGGCTGCCTTCATTCTATTCGCAGTAGAAACCAAATCTGGTAGTTTCGAGATTACAGAAATGGCAAAGACCTCACTTACAGGAAACACCCAGATATTATACACAATTTTTCTAGTTATTGGATTTGGAGTCAAAATTCCAATATTCCCATTACATTCATGGCAAGCCAATACCTACAGAAAGGCGCCTGCGGAAGGCACGATACTCTTATCTGGCATCATGTTAAAAATGGGCTTGTTTGGTCTGCTAAGATGGTTGATTCCTTTTCAGGAAGAGGTTCTACCTTTAATGCAAAAACTCATTCTTGTTTTAGCTATTGTTGGTACCTTATATGGCGCTATATTAGCCTTGAGAAGAAATGATTTAAAACTTATAGCAGCATTCTCGTCATTATCACACGTTGGATTAATTGTGGCAGGTATTTTCACCTTTAAATTTTTAGGATTTCAAGGAAGTGGAATTCAGATGCTGGTTCATGGAATCAATATAGTAGGGATTTTCTATATCATAGACATTATAGAACGAAGCACTGGAACGCGCTACCTTACTGAATTAGGGGGAATATCTTCGAAGGCACCTATATTCAGCACTTTGGCCTTTATTATAATTCTTGGTAGTATAGCAGTACCATTAACAAATGGCTTTCCTGGAGAGTTTTTACTTCTAATGTCTGTTTTCTTTTATAATCCTATTTTGGGGGCATTGGCTGGGGTTACGGTTATTCTGGGAGCTACCTATATGCTTAGGATGTTTCAGAGAGCATTTATGGGAGAGGTTTCAGAATCCGTTTCGGACTTCAAACCCGTATCAAAAACTGATTTAATTGCCTTAGGATTTATTGCACTATTAGTAATAGTTTTAGGAATATATCCTCAAGCCGTTTTAGACCTCACTGCCAATAGTTCGCAGTATATGACTAATTTGTTAGAGTTAAAAAATAATTAAGAACGACGTATGTTAACTATTCTGATTCTTTTCATCACAGGACTCGTCACTATGTTCACGAGTTTTTTCCCTCATAAATCCCTTCCAAAATATTTAGGTATAACTGGTATTCTAACCGCACTATTAGCTCTACATCTTCGATTGGGATTGGGTCTTGATTTCCCGGCATTTTTCACCATGTTCCCATTGACACGTATTATGTCAGTCATAGTTCTCATATTACTTCTAGTAATTTTTGTATTGCAAAGAAGCTATGAAAAAGAATATGACTGGTCTGCAGTGTATTCCTTGATGTTATTTAGCACCTGTGGTGTCATCCTGCTTCTGGGTCAAGCAAATTTACTGACCCTATTCTTAGGAATAGAAATCATGTCCATTCCGCTCTATGTATTGGCTGCAAGCAAGAGAAATCAAGCTACTTCCTTAGAAGCAGGTTTGAAATATTTCATTTTAGGCTCCTTTGCAAGTGCTTTTCTACTTTTCGGCATAGCCTTAGTCTATGGGACTACAGGTAGTTTTATCATGAATGATATTGTTACTGCTCAAAATATTAGCGGTGGTCAATTACCCGCATATTTTCATATCGGTTATATTTTCATTATAGCATCTATTTTGTTTAAAATGGCTTTAGCTCCATTTCATTTTTGGTCTCCAGATGTATATGATGGCTCACCCACTGTAGTCACCACTTTTATGACTACAGTAGTGAAGATAGGTTCTTCTATCACGATGTATTACCTATTAGTAGGTTATTTCCGAAATCAGTTTGAGATTTATTTCAAATTCCTCATGCCTATTATTTGCGTCTCTTTCATACTTGGAGCCATATTAGGTTTGGTCCAAAATAATGTAAAACGAATGCTTGCCTATTCTAGTATTTCTCATATAGCATTTGTTCTGACAGGAATTGTGCTTAGTATTGCTCTTCAGGATATGTCTCTTTTCGTTTTTTATTTATTAACTTATACCACATCAAGCCTTATAGTTTTTTCCGTAATAGATCATATTGAAAATGGAAATACAGTCTTCCTAGATCATCTCAATGGATTGAGCAAGCACAGCCCTATTTTAGCTGTCACTTTAGCCATAGGGGTATTATCCATGGCAGGTATCCCATTTACAGGTGGATTTATAGCCAAGTACCGCGTTTTAACCGGTATATATCAAATCAATGGTTGGATGTTTGCACTCGCTTTATTATCCAGTGCAGTGGCCATTGGCTATTACCTTAGACTTCTGAATCGTATATTTTTTTATGAAAAAACTCAAGAAAATGTTGCAATTAAGAATATTTTACTTGCTATCACGATGACTATTCTCACTGTCACTATCGTCATCTTAGGAATACTTCCCGAGCTTATTTTACAAGGGATTTACAAATATTTTTTAGCTTGAAATTGTTCGAATATTAACTAAATGTTAAGGCATTATTCTTTTTATATTCGTTAAAATAAAAAATATATCTTTGTGTTAGATAACTAATAGAAATTAACCAAATAAAAATCATAAATTAAATTTAAAATCAACAAACAATGAGTACACAAAAAAATCCGGGAAGCGTAATTCCAGTTTCAAATGCAATAGTATTTGGACTTATTTTCTTAACAGCAGTTGCCCTTTACAAATTTGTATTCGGAGCATCAAGTCACTTTGATGAGCATGGTCATGCTAAACCAGGCGACTATATGGGTATGGTTTACATGGGCGGTTTCGTAGTACCAGTGTTATTCACACTATTTATCTCTACTTTCGTATTTACTATTGAGCGTTGGTTGTCTCTAGGCAAAGCAGCTGGTGGTAAAGATGTAGATGGTTTCTTAAAAAAGATTGTTCAGTCACTAGAGAGCAATGATATCGAAGAAGCGAGAAGATTATGCGATGTTCAAAAAGGAACAATAGCTAACGTAACGCTTTCTGGAGTAGATGCCTATGAAGAAATGTCTAAAAAATCTGGTATGGATACAGAACATAAAGTGCTATCTATCCAGAAGTCAATGGAGGAGACTACCGCTTTGGAGGTTCCTATGTTGAGTAAAAATATGACCATTCTATCTACGATTGCTACCATAGCTACTCTAGCGGCATTGATTGGTACGGTATTGGGTATGATTAAGTCTTTCGCGGCTCTAGGTGCTGCAGGTGCTCCAGACCAGACTGCACTCGCTGTAGGTATCTCAGAAGCCCTTATCAATACGGCTTTAGGTATATCTACTTCCTTCTTCGCTATTACTTTTTATAATTTCTTTAATTCCAAGATTGATGGGATGACCTATAAGATGGATGAAGCTCAATTCTTGATTTCTCAAACATTTGCGTCTAGAAATTAATCTTAAAAACTAGATTATTCAAAAAGAAAATTTTAAAAGATGCCAAAAATTCAAGTAAAAAAAGGCTCCGTATTCGTCGATATGACGGCGATGTGTGATGTATCTTTTCTTCTTTTGACTTTCTTTATCTTGACTGCTAAGGCTAAGCCTGTAGAACCTGTAGAGGTCATGACCCCTTCTTCGATAGTAGAAATGCCAGTGCCAGATGTGAACGTAATCACTATCTTGGTAGATAAAGCAGGACGGATATTTGTAGGAATGGATAATGTCAATGATTCTAGAGCTATTTGGTTAGATAATTTGAAATCACAATTTGGTCTTACGAATATTAATACAGAAGATCAAAAGAAAAATTTCATTAATGGAGGTGTGATACCAGTTTCTGCGAAAGAGCTACCAACATTTTTATCTGCAGATGCAGCAGCCAAACTAGAGATGATTAAGAATACAAAAGGAATTCCTGCGGATGTAGAAAATTCTGATGCGAATGAACTGCGATGGTGGATTTACCAAGCACGTGCTGCCAATCAGAAAGCTACCGTAGTGATAAAAGCCGACACCAAGTCGCCATACGCAGTCATCAAACAAGTCATGAATACTCTTGAAAATCAGGGAGTAAGTCGCTTTAGCTTGTTGACTACACAAGGAGCAAGAGATTAATTAATGTAGTAAATTAAACTGAAAAAGTAAAAAGATATGGCTGATGTAGCAGAAAACCCCCAGGGCGGGGGTGGGAAAAAAGGCCGAGGTAGTAAACCCTCTCCCCGTTTAGATTTGACACCGATGGTAGACTTAGCATTTCTACTCATCACCTTCTTTATCTTGACGACCACCCTAGCTAAACCTAAGGCAATGGAAATAGCCTTGCCTGATACAAAAAATATTCCACCTAACCCTCCTAAAGTAGATGATGATGTGGTTATGACCGTTTTATTAGCGCCTAAAAATGTTATTCTATACTACTTTGGTAGTCCAGAAAAAGCAGCAGCGGATCCTAATGCTATTGTAGCTACTTCCTTTGATAAAGAAAAAGGCATACGTAAGGTAATTATGGATAAGAAAAAAGCAGTCGCTGCCTTACCTGGAGGAATGGGAATGGATTCCAAAAAGAACAATAAAACCATGGTATTGATAAAAGCTGTAGACTCATCTGTATATGGCAATATGGTAGATATCTTGGATGAAATGCATATCAATGATATAAAATTTTATGCCATTCTACCGATTTCAGATCCAGAAAAGATTTTAGTTGAGAATTCTATGAAAAAAGCAGTTCAAAAATAAATAAGAATAAGATGAATATAGATCAAGTAATAGCCTTGAAGGGCTCACTAGACGACCTCTTATTCAGAGGTAAAAATAAATCATATGGTGCGTATGACCTGCGGAAGAGTTATCCTCAGCATCTCAAAAGATCCTTAGTTATTTTTCTATTCCTTGTCCTAGGTATCATTGTAGGCTATGTTGTTTATGAGAAATTGAAAGATAAAATAGTTTTTGAGACCAAGGCTCCAATACGCAAGGTTACAGAGCTTAAAGCTCCACCGCCACTCAATGAGAAAACTCCACCACCGCCGCCGCCACCGCCACCGCCGCCAGTGAAAGCAACTATTCAGTTTGTCCCACCGAAGATTGTAGAAGTAGCACCACCGGATGAGGAAATTAAAACAGTGGAAGAAGTAAAAGAATCCAAGGCTGAGATATCTACTGCTACAGTAGTAGGACAAGAACTAGACGACCTCGATGCTGGAGATGATGCTGGTAAGGGAGTAGAAGCTCCAAAAGTGGACGAACCTTTGGTTTTTGCAGAACAAATGCCTGAGTTCCCTGGAGGCGACGATGCCCTCATGGCCTACCTTCAGAGAAATATCAAATATCCTGCATTTGCTTTGGAGAATGAAATAGAAGGTGTCGTTATGGTTAATTTCGTAGTCAATGCTGATGGTAGCATCAGTAAAGTAAATGTAACCAAAGGTATCAAAGGCGGCTGCGATGAAGAAGCCGCAAGAGTCGTGCGTAACATGCCTCGCTGGAAGCCTGGTAAACAAGGAGGTCAGCCTGTTCCGGTTTACTTTGACGTACCGGTTAACTTCAAAATAGAGTAATTAAAAATAGTAATTTGTTAAAAACCCGAAGAAATTCTTCGGGTTTTTTTATATCTTTGGAAAAACAATTTATGAAAAAAAATATCAACTTGATTGCCTTCCTCTTATTGATATCTTTATCCTGCTATAGCCAAGAAAGTAGCTCAGATAAATCCGAAGAACCATATGTATTTGCAGAGCAGATGCCTGAGTTCCCGGGTGGAGATAATGCATTAATGGCGTTCTTGCAAAAGAATATAAAATATCCTGTCAAGGCACTAAAAAATAACATACAAGGGGTAGTCATGGTTAACTTCGTAGTCCATAGTGATGGCTCTATTCTAAAGGTAAAAGTCACAAAAGGTATAGGTGGAGGCTGCGACGAAGAGGCGGTTCGTGTCATTAAAAAAATGCCAAAATGGAAACCTGGAAAACAAGCAGGTAAAAACGTAGCTGTTTATTTTGATGTTCCAATAAATTTCACCATAAAATAATTGGCAAAAAACCAGCTGGAAAAATTCAATCTCAAAGGATACATTCCTTATTCCCAACCTTTATAATTTAAAATATTTTCTTTTCACTTAAAATTAAAACCAACTATGCAAAAAATCCTATTAGCAGCATTATTATTAGCTGCGCAATATATGTCCAGTCAAATAAAACTTCCTACACCAGTAAGGACAATGGAAGGTATCAAAGAGTTTAAATGTGAAAATGGACTCAAGATTTTATTGATTTCTGACCCTTCACAGAGCAATCTTCTTGTAAACATCATTTATCACGTAGGCTCCAGACATGAAGGGTATGGAGAGACTGGGATGGCCCATTTACTCGAACATATGTTATTCAAGTCTTGTAAAAATTTTAAAGACATAAAAAAAGCTATAGGAGACAGAGGTGCCTCCGCGAATGGAACTACCTGGTATGATCGCACCAATTATTATGAAATATTGCCCGCAGCGGATAGTAATCTGAAATGGGCTATAGAAATGGAGGCAGATAGAATGGTCAATGCCAAAATTCTCAAAGAAGAGCTCGAAAAAGAGTTTAGTGTGGTTCGCAATGAATTTGAAATAGGAGAAAATAATCCCGGAGGTGTACTGAATGAACGCATCCTATCTACAATGTATCTGTGGCATAATTATGGAAATTCGACCATAGGCAGCCGTGAAGATATAGAAAGAGTACCTGTAGAAAATCTTAGAGCCTTCTATAAAAAATACTATCAACCTGATAATGCCACACTTATTATAGCAGGTAAGTTTGATGAGAAAAAGGCATTGGAGTATATTGCTAAAAACTTAGCTATTCTGCCTAAACCCACGCGTGTGCTGCAGCCTACCTATACCGTAGAGCCACCTCAGGATGGTGAGCGCTATGTAGAGTTGAAAAGAAATGGAGATGAACGCATTATAGCTTTAGCCTATCATACTCCTGCAGCTTCTGATAAGGATTACATTGTGAATGATGCCCTCATAGAAATACTAACGTCTGAAGGTTCGGGATTACTCTATAAAGAGCTTATGGACACTAAGCTAGCCACTTCTGTTTATGGTTACTCAATGCCACTCTATGATCCAGGCTATACCTATTTTTCCATGAATATTCCTATGGATCAATCTGTCGATGAGCCAAAAAACAGAATGTGGAAGGTACTGGATGGTTTGCCTCAAACAAAATTCACCGAAGAACAATTGCAAAGGGCAAAAGCTTCACTCACAAAGCAGATAGATAGAGCTATGAGCAATACGATCAATTTTGGTATTTTCTTGACTGAAATTATTGCATCGGGCGATTATAGATTGTTGTATATCTATCGCGATAATATTGATAAAATTACCGTAACCGATTTGGAAAGAGTCGCTGCCAGATACTACAGGCCTTCTAACCGCACTTGGGGACAGTTTATACCTGAAAGAAATACAGATAGAGTGAAAGTAGATGAAAGACCTGATATTAATGCCTTGGTAAAAGATTATAAAGGTAAAGAACAAACCCAAACACTTCAGGAATTTGATGCTAGCATCGATAATATCAAGAAAAATGTTCAACGAGGAGATATCGATGGTAAACTTCAATATTCCATATTGAATAAGCCAACTAAAAATAATAAGATAGTAGGGAGAATTAAAATTTTTCAAGGGGATGAACAAAGTTTAATGCATACCGATATAGCAGCAATGCTACTTGGATCGGTGTTAAAATCTGGCACTACTACCAAGAATAGAACTCAAATAAAGGACGAACTCGATAAATTAAAATCAGATATCAATGTCAATTTCGGAGCTAACTTTCTATCTATCTCTATTAATACCGATAAAGACAATATGCAGGCTACTATGAATCTGTTAAGAGATATTCTGCGCAATCCGTCTTTTGATCAAAATGAGTTTGACAAAGTGGTACTCGAATATAAAACAATGTATGAAGCTTATAAAAACGATCCGCAAAACGTAGCTTTCACGACACTCAGTATAAAAACTAATCCTTATCCTAAAGGACACCCACTAGGCAGTATGACTATTGATGAGCAACTGCTAGGTTTTTCAAAAGCAAAACTTCAAGATGTCAAGGACTTCTATCAGAAATTTATTGGGCTCAATGAAGGATATGCATCCTTCGTGGGTGAAGTAGATAAAGTTGCGGCAACTAAAGCACTAAAAGAAATTTTTAGTGGTTGGAATGCCAAGACCCCATACGTCAAAATCAAAAAACTAAATATAGCTACGACCAAGCAGAATGAAACTATTCAAATCAATGATAAAACGAATGCAGTTTCTGCCGGCACTCTCAATATGTCACTTTGCGAGAAAGACGCAGATTTCCCTGCTATGTATATGGCCAATGAAATTATAGGCGGTGGGGCTTTTCTAAATTCGAGAATAGCTCAGAGACTCCGTGAAGCAGAGGGAATGAGCTATGGAGCTGGATCATTTTTGTCTGCAGATTTTGAGGATCAAATTGGTAGCTTCGGCACTTATGCCTTTTTCAATCCAAGTTTTAAAGATAAACTAAATAATGCCCTTATAGAAGAACTCACCAAAGCAAGCCAAGGAAGTTTTACAAGCAAGGAACTATCGGATATTAAAGGCAGCCAGATTCAGGAAAGAAAAATAGGGCTAGGCAATAATAATTTTATTGCGAGTCTATTAAATCGATACATGGAGCAGAAAAAAGATCTGAAATACTACGATGAATTTAGTGAAAAATTACAGAAAGTAACACTACAAGAGGTAAATGATGCTGCAAAAAAATACATCAATATGGACAACTTTATTCTTATTTACTCTGGTGATTTTAATGTAAAGAAATAATACAAGTTATCAATTGTTACTTGCCACAAAGACACTAAGTAGTAATTATCACCTGTCTCGATAGTTCTATCAGAACAACAGAGAGATTTTTAGCTTTATAATTTCAGTCTTGGTGCCTTTGTGGGTAAAATTATACTAAGTGATAGGAGTATATTCTACTTCGTGTACGCCGCTAAAATATCATCGACAGCATCAATATAAATAATCATCCCCTTGACAAAATCTCCAGCGATTATTTTCTTAGATATAAGATTGACAATGTCACGTTGAATCAATCTTTTCAATGGTCTAGCGCCCATCTCTGGGTCATAACCATGCTCTGCCAGATAATCCAAGGCTGCAGGTAATATCTCTAATTTTAAATCTTGATCGGCTAGTAAATCCTCAACCTGTTTTAGCTGAATCTTCACTATTTCTCGAATTACGGACCTCCTTAATGGGAGGAATAGAACTATATCATCGATACGATTGATAAATTCAGGTTTTATGATGGTTTTGAGATGCCCTACCAGTTTTTGCTTCACAATAGGAGCCACATTAGCCATATTTTCGTCTTCCACATCATCGAATCCCTCTAAAATGATATCCGAACCCATATTGGAGGTCATAATGATAATGGTATTCTTAAAGTTAATGAGGCGACCTTTATTGTCCGTCAATCGTCCATCGTCAAGCATTTGAAGAAGAATATTGAAGGTATCAGGATGTGCTTTTTCTATTTCATCGAGCAACACGACGGAGTAAGGTCTTCGCCTTACAGCTTCTGTCAATTGACCGCTTTCCTCATATCCTACATAGCCCGGAGGCGCACCCACGAGACGGCTTACACTATGTTTCTCAGAGTATTCACTCATGTCTATTCGGATGTAAGCATTTTCATCGTTGAATAGATATTCGGCTAGAGCCTTTGCCAACTCGGTCTTCCCTACTCCTGTGCTACCTAGAAATAAAAATGAACCGATAGGACGATTTGGATTTTGCAAACCTGCTCGACTACGCAATATGGCGCTAGCTACTGCCTCGACTGCTTCTTCTTGACCTACAACTCGTTTGCGAAGTTCTTCATCAAGATGAAGTAATTTCATTTTTTCAGACTGCAACATAGACTGCACCGGCACACCTGTCCACTTACTCACGATCTCTGCGATATCTTCGGATGTGACAAATTCTTTCATCAACTTATCTCCTCCCTCTATGGACTTGAGTTCTTTTTCACAAGCTTCTACTTCTGCTTGGGTAGAAGTCATCAATCCATAGCGAATTTCTGCAACGCGGGCGTAATTTCCACTACGCTCTGCTTGTTCTGCCTCTAGTTTTAGGGCTTCTAATTTAGATTTAGCATCTTGAATCTTATCGACAATTGATTTTTCCTTTTCCCATTTGGATTTAAATTCTTCTCGACTCAAATTCCATTTCGCTAATTGTTCTTCGATACTTTTCAGTTTCGTCTCATCATTTTCACGACGGATGGCTTCTCGCTCTATCTCGAGCTGCATTATTTTTCGATTGAGTTCATCTAGCTCTTCCGGAACTGAATTAATTTCAAGTCTCAGTTTTGCCGCAGCTTCGTCGATGAGGTCTATAGCTTTATCGGGCAAGAAACGATCCGTTATGTATCGCTGTGAAAGGGTAACTGCTGAAATAATGGCCTCATCTTTTATCTCTACATTGTGGTAACGTTCGTAGCGCTCTTTCAGACCTCGCAAGATAGATATGGCCGCTTCTTCATCAGGCTCTTCGATCATCACTTTTTGAAATCTTCGCTCCATAGCTTTGTCCTTTTCAAAATACTTTTGATATTCATCTAGAGTAGTAGCTCCGATAGAACGCAATTCCCCCCGTGCTAAAGATGGTTTGAGAATATTCGCTGCATCCATAGCTCCGTCAGACTTTCCTGCACCTATGAGGGTATGAATTTCATCAATAAACAATACAATTTTGCCATCACTCTCTACCACTTCTTTAACCACGGCCTTGAGTCGCTCTTCAAATTCTCCTTTGTACTTGGCACCCGCTAGAAGTGCACCCATGTCTAGTGCAAACACTTTTAAATCTAATAAGTTTTCTGGTACATCCCCATTGACGATTCGCTTGGCTATACCTTCAGCTATGGCAGTTTTACCTACTCCAGGTTCACCTATAAGCATTGGGTTGTTTTTTGTCTTTCGTGAAAGAATATGTAGAACCCGTCTTATCTCTTCATCACGTCCAATTACAGGATCGAGCTTGCCTTTTTCAGCTTGTTCGTTTAAATTAATAGCATATTTTCCGAGAGAATCGTAGGTCATTTCTGTCGTATTCGAATCTACTTTTTGATTACCTCGTATTTCCTTGAGTGCTTTGCGAAATTCAGATTCTTTTAAACCGAACTCTTTGAGTAATTTGGCAGTATCATCACTTTGCATAAGCATAGATAACATGACCAATTCAGGGCTCACATAACTATCACCAACGTCTTTGAGCAATGATTCCGCTTTCACCATGACTGTCTGGGCATTTCTACTGAGGTATTGACCAGAATCTGTACCTGAAACTCGCGGTATTTTTTGAATAGATTCCTCCAATTTGTTGACTATTGGTGTAGGCTGAATTCCCAATTTCTTCACAATTTGAGGGACTAAATTCTCGGCATCTTCCAAGATTGCCATTGCGATATGCGCATTCTCTATAGCCTGATGTGAAGCCTCAACAGCTTTGTTTTGAGCTTTTTGAAGGAGCTCTTGCGATTTGATAGTAAGTTTTTTAATATCCACTGAGTTAATGTTTAATTTTGAATTTTAAATGTTGAATAGGCTCTTCCTCATATTTTAAAATAAGATATTGCGAACTCAATTCATTCTAGAATATTCATTCAAATTTAATACATTCAAAGAATAAGAGACAAGGTGTCATAATAAAATTAGTTGATCATACTAATCTATGTCTTTTAGACGTTTATGAGACGAAATGACGTGGCTTTTTGTTTAAAGAGCAAGACAAAATGGCGTAACATTATCGTATTATCGTAAATGTTCCCATCTTTTCCTGAATGCCACCTTTGTATAAATTGAAGCGGACAAAATAGGTATAAACCCCAGTAGGGGATGGCTCACCTTTATATTTACCATCCCACGCAGGAGTCTTGCCAGTATATTCATATACTTTTTCTCCCCAGCGATTAAAAATAGAAATACTAAGACTACGCACAGGACCTCCATTGAGTTCAAAATAGTCATTCTCTCCGTCTCCATTGGGAGAGAAGGCAGTCGGTAGTCCGACATTCTGAACAGGTAAAACTCTGATATCAAAAGAGTCTTGTCCGTAACAAGTGTATTTATCGTTATAAGCTAATTTGACATAGGTGCTCTGTCCAGTTTCAAGCCATTGATTGAGGCAAGAATCACACTTAAAAAGTTGTTTAGGCGACCACCTTAAACCTTGGTAATTCAAAATTCCAGATATCTTCGGTTCTAATCGTAGTATTTCCCCATCATAAATAATCGTATCCTCTCCTATTTCTACTTTTGGCAGCGGGTAGAAAAAAACCTTGGCTTTGTCTGTAGACAGGCAGTCATCATGGTTAGTAACTGTAACTACATAGTTATCCGATATATTTACGTTCCGAACTGCAGTATTTTCGCCATCATTCCACTCATAGGCTTTATATCCTTCTTTTACTCCCAGTGTAATGGGATTTCCTCTACAGGTATTGGTATCCCTTAGAGTCTTAGTAAGAAAGTCTGGCTTTACAGTCAAATCCAAACTAAAGAAACTATCACAACCATTGACGTTTTTGTATTTTATGGAATACTTCCCCGTTTTATTTTTCCCTTTATAAGTTTCACCGAAACAAATGATTTTTGTCTCACTGCCATAAGTAGTCGGATTTACAGTAAGTTCAAGTCTTCTCAATCGAGGACAATTATTTTCATCAATAATATTGTCGAAATAAACTCCAGTAGAATCATAACCTAGAAAACTCTCGCCTTCGCAGATTGTTTTTCGCAGAAGTGAATCTTTCGGTATTACCCTGAGCGTTAAATGAGTAATAATGCTATCACATCCAATATCATTTCGCAACGTGTCTATATAAAATCCTGAAGTGGTATGACCCATAAATACTTCGCCTTCACATATTTTTCTATTTAAGGGGATAGTCACTTTGGGTGTCACCCACAAATTTAAAAAACGGGTACTATCGCATCCATTGGCACTTAGAAATATATCGGAATAATTACCCGTAGAAGAGCGACCTAGAAAACTCTCTCCCTGACATATTTTTTTATTGACAGTAAAAAATGAATTAGGTTTCACTACCAAATGTAAGGTGCGTGTGCTATCGCAATTCACTACATTTTTTAAAACGTCAACATAGGTTCCTGTCTTCGTATGACCTCCGTGCGACTTGCCATCACAGATAGTATCCCTGATGGTCGATGTGCTATGCTGATTGACGGTAAGGTTTAATGTACGGATACTATCACATCCTTCGATACTTTTAAAGCTATCTTTATAGGTACCAGCAACCGTTTTGCCATTATAGGATTGTCCTTGACAAATAGCGGCATTGATAACTACATTCGAATAATTATTGACTCTTAGATTTAAAGTCACAATACTATCACAACCAAAGGTATTCTTATAACTGAATGTATAGGTCCCAGTTACCGTTTTACCCATAAAACTTTCACCATCACAAATACTTTTATTGATCACAGGGTTATGACTTGGATTCACAGTCAAAATCAAAGTGCGCATGCTATCACAACCATTTGCACTCACCAATTTATCAGTATATGTTCCCGATGTAGTTCTACCCAGAAAACTCTCCCCTTGGCATATGGTTTTATAAATTGTAGAACCTGAGTTTGGATTTACAGTTAGGGTCAAGGTGATAATACTATCACATCCAGCTATATTTTTAAGGGTATCTTTGTAAACTCCTGTAGCACTATGACCTCTATAGGTTTGACCTTGGCAAATTGTTTTCGCTTCATTGGAGCTAGAAGTATTCAAGACTTGAATTTGCATGGTATCTGCACAACCCAATGAACTCCAAGTAAACTTATAGATTCCAGCAGTATTAAAACCAGAAACTGAAGATTTAGGATTAGTTATAGAAGAAAAGCTCACAGTTGAAGGGTTGGTACTATGCTGAATCCACGTCCCTGTTTCTGTAGCTGCCATAGTAATTGTTTTACCTTTACATACTGTCAAATCAGGACCTGCGTCTGTTTTTTTTAGTACTGCTGTTCCTGTCCAATTTAGAGTAAATGCAGAATTTCCAAGTGGTCTATCAATAAGTAAAAAATAGGATTCTCCAGCATTGACTGTCAACCATTGCACCCAATTATCTCCAAGATTTCCTGGTCCTTCTGACACATCAGTGCTAGATGCACGCATACCCGTGTGATTGTTTGGTGAACCGGCAGCTTGCGGATTGGTAGAACTGCAGCGAATAGGAGTCCCTTTATTGATGCAAGTTACATTAGGTCCAAAAATCATAAAGTCATAGTCCTCAACAATACTCGTGCTTGCAGGAATGAGGTTAAAACCCAAAGTACCACCTGTCTGGATAGTAAACCGCAGCCATAAGGAATTGTGTTCCTGAAAGAAACACCACGTATTAAAACCTATTTCTTGCACTCCACCTCCAGATACATTGAGGCTTATGGCTTGATTGCCACACACCTGTATATAATCTGCACAATTATTTTGAGAGATTAGATTACCCCAAACTAATAGGAACGTGGCAAAAAACAACCTAAGTTTTGTCATGATGAAACAAAATTACACAATAAATCAGCAATTTATAACCATAATATTTATTTGCTACATCTTTGAAATAAAATGTAAAAAAAACTATGTTAATACTAGAATTCTAGATTTCATTTATTTTCATACAAATTTGCATATAATTTATTCGGAAAAATGAAGAGTGATTTAGAATTAGAATACTCCAAGGATGACATAAAAACCCTGGATTGGCTGGAGCATATGCGCTTGAGACCGGGAATGTATATCGGGAAAACGGGGGATGGCACATCTCAAGATGATGGTATATATATTCTACTCAAGGAAATCATGGATAATGCA
This sequence comes from Chitinophagales bacterium, assembly GCA_016787225.1. NCBI lineage: Bacteria > Pseudomonadati > Bacteroidota > Chitinophagia > Chitinophagales > Chitinophagales bacterium. Next base: position 59,289 of record JAEUUY010000019.1, on the reverse strand, counting down.
ATCGATGAATTTATTATGGGTCATGGCAAAAAAGTAGATATAAACCTCGATAGTGCAGAAGTTATGATTCGAGACTACGGCAGAGGTATTCCCTTGGAAAAAGTGGTTGACTCTATCTCAAAAATGAATACCTCAGGAAAATTTGACTCTAAGGCTTTCAAAAAGTCTGTAGGGATGAATGGTGTAGGATCTAAAGCTGTCAATGCCTTGTCTTCCTATTTCAAAGTAAAATCCGTAAGAGAAGGTAAGGAAAAAATAGCTGAGTTTGAAGGCGGAAAATTAAAAATGGAAACTAAAATACAAGCTTCTAAAGATGTCAATGGCACTACCATATGGTTCAGACCAGACAATGCCATTTTTCATAATTATCGATTTATCCCCGACTATGTGCAGGAGCAGCTATGGAATTATGCCTATCTCAATGCCGGACTCAAACTTATCTTCAATGGTCAGGAGTTTAGCTCTAAAGATGGATTAAAAGACTTGGTAAGTAAAAAAATAGATGAAGAATCGCAGCAATATCCTATTATTCATCTCAAAAATGATGAAATAGAAATGGCATTCACTCATTCCTCTAAATATGGAGAAGAATACTATACCTTTGTCAATGGGCAATATACGACCCAAGGAGGCACGCATTTAGGTGCATTCAAAGAGGCTATCGTCAAAACCATTCGAGATTTTTATAAAAAAGACTTTGACGCTTCGGATATTCGTATGTCTATAGTGGGGGCTATTTGTGTGCGAATTCAAGAACCTATGTTCGAAAGTCAGACCAAGACAAAACTAGGAACTGTCACACTAGAGAACGATGGTCGGTCTATGAAAGCCTTTGTCAACGATTTTGTAAAACAATATCTGGACAACTATCTTCATAAAAATCCACTGGTAGCGGAGGCTATTTTGAAAAAAATACAAAACAGCGAACGTGAGCGAAAGGATATGGAGGGAGTAAGAAAAATAGCAAAAGAGCGAGCTAAAAAAGCGAATATTCACAACAAAAAACTACGTGACTGTCGCTATCACTATACCGATGAAAAGTATGATCATAATAAAGAAACGACCATATTCATAACCGAAGGGGACTCCGCCTCAGGTTCTATGACCAAGTCTAGAAATGCGGAGACTCAGGCTGTATTTTCCCTCAAAGGAAAGCCTCAGAACTGCTTTGGTATGAAAAAGAAAATCGTCTATGAAAATGAAGAACTCAATCTTCTTCAGCATGCTTTAGATATCGAAGAAGGTATCGAAAATCTACGATATAACAATGTCATCATAGCAACCGATGCCGACCATGATGGTATGCATATTCGGTTACTTCTTCTTACCTTCTTCCTGCAGTTTTTCCCAGAATTGGTCATCAATGGACATGTGAAAGTTCTAGAAACACCCATCTTTAGAGTGAGAAATAAGAAAGAAACTATTTACTGCTATTCTGATCAAGAAAAGAAAGCTGCCATTAAAAAACTCGGTGGAAAGCCTGAAATCACGCGCTTCAAAGGTTTAGGAGAAATATCGCCTGATGAATTCAAGTTATTCATAGGAAAAGATATGCGCCTCATGCCCATCATTCTTGACGATAAGGTGAAAATTCAAGAACTCCTTAAATACTACATGGGAGGTAATGATAAGGAACGCCAACGCTTTATCCTCGACAATTTGATTTATGAGATTGATGAGGTAGAGGAGGAATTCGCTGCATGAAAAATAGACTACATCATCATGTAGTCTATCAAAAAAAAATATTTGTTCAATTTTGCAATAAATTGAAATATGGAGTCACGAACAATAGTCACCCTACTGTATGAGGACATTTCCTACTTGAGGGATGGACTTTTTCAGCTGATAAACGGAACCGAAGGCGTGAAATGTGCAGCAGCATTTGAAAACCCAGTGGATGTTTTGAAGCATATCGAGTCCTATCAGCCTGATGTAATTCTCATGGATATCGAAATGCCAGAAATGAATGGCATAGAAGCTATCAAACAGATACGAAAGATTTATCCTGACTTGCCTATTCTTATTCAAACCGTTCATGAAGCAGATGATACAGTATTTGATGCATTATGTGCGGGAGCTTCTGGATATATCTTGAAAAAAACAAGACCAGCTGAACTCATAGATGCCATAGAATCTGTGTATAAAGGCGGTGCACCTATGAACCCACAAATTGCAACTAAGGTATTGAGCCTATTTCGCAACATACAGAATGAGAAAATAAATATAGATGAGAACTATGCGCTTACGGAAAAAGAAAAAAGCATACTAGGATTATTAGTAAAGGGCTACTCACAAAAAATGATAGCCGCAGACATCAATATCAGCATCGATACCGTGCGATTTCACTTTAAAAATATCTATAAAAAACTACATGTTCATTCCCAATCCGAAGCTGTCAGTAAAGCAATTCTGCACAAAATAGTATAAGCTGCTCATGAAATTCTTATATACAAAACATAGTGAATTAACCAAAGAGCAAAAAAATGGATTGGATATCCTTGTCAAAGACATAGATTTAAAATTTGAAAAATCACTTGCTAAATTAAAACAAATGCAAGGAGCTAACACCAATTCCATAAATCACCCATATAGCCAGATACTAAAATCGATAGAAATCTATTTGCTAAACAAGGCTATGAAGTATCAAGAAGGCATTGTAGTAGCTAGACAATTATTAAAAACGTTCAAAAAAAATAATTCTTCCGAAATCTATGTATTTATAAGCTATTGTTTAGCTACCGCATTGGGGTTTACTCAGAGAATTGATGAGGCGTATGACATCATTTACAATTCTCTAAAGGATGAAGACAGTTTTGATCCCGATTTAAAATCTCATCTCTATTTTCGGTTAGGATTTCTATACTTCTATAAAAGAAAACCCAAAGAGTCCATCCAAAGTTTTTATGCTGCTATAGAAAATGCAGAGCAGGCTCATAATGGATTTCTATTGGCGAATAGTTACTCTCTACTAGCAGCAGTTTATGGAAACATTCAGGAGCTTGATCGGGCACTAGAATATAATTTGAAAGCAAATAATGCATTTATAGGTATAGGATATAAGCAGGGAGAACCGGGAAATTTGAACAATATAGGAGATGTACTCTATAAGATGAAACGCAATCAAGAAGCCAAACCCTATTTCGAAAAATCCATCAAAGCTGCCATATACAATAAAGCTCCTCAGAAACAAATCTATCCTTTGATGAATCTTTCCTCTCTTCTATTGGATGATAAAAAATATATCGAAGCAAAAAAAATTATTTTACAAGCAAGAGAAATAGCCGAGCATATTGAAAATAAAGTATTTTATCAAAGCACTTTTAAGCTTGAAGCTGAACTCTTATTCAATCAAAGTAAATATAAAGAAACGATTGAAAAAATCGAAGAAATTTGGCAACTTGGATACCAATACGACATAGCCCAGACAGCGGAATTGTATCATATTTTATTTGAATCCTACAAAGCTATAAAGCAATATGATAAAGCACTAGACTATCACGAAAAATTTCACAATTTAGATAAACAAATACTCGAAGAAAGTAAAAACAAAGAAATTCAAGACAAGGCTTTAAGCCATGAAATGGAATTGGTAAAAAAGGATAAACAGGCTATGGAAGAGGCTGCACAGCTTAAAAGTAAGTTCTTAGCGAATATGAGCCATGAAATCCGCACACCTATCAATGCCATCATGGGAATGACGAATCTTCTATTACTCAAAGAGCCTAAGAAAAGCCAAATTCAATATCTCGATACCATCCGCAATTCATCCGAAAGTCTCTTGGAGATTCTAAATGATATCCTAGACTTTAGTAAAATAGAAAAAGGAAAAGTAGAATTAGAAAATATTGATTTTAAGCTGGAGGATGTGCTTGATCAAGTCATCGAAATTGGACAATTTAAATGCGCTGAAAAGAACATTCGATTTAGTTTCCACATGGATGAAAAATCAAACGAAGTAATTTTAGGTGACAAGACAAGGCTATTACAGATTCTAAATAACTTAGTAGGTAATGCGATCAAGTTTACGCATAAAGGAGAAGTAAAAGTTTCTGTCAAAGAAGTTAGAAAAACGAAACAAATTCATGAACTCAAGTTTGAGATAGCAGACACGGGAATTGGTATCAAAAAAGAAAATATTGAGAAGATTTTTTCAGAATTTGAACAAGATAATCTGAGTACTAATAGATTATATGGAGGCACAGGGCTTGGATTATCTATATCCAAACAATTGATAGAATTGTTTAAAGGTAAAATAACTGTCAAAAGTCAAGTAGATATTGGTACTACTATTTCATTTCATATACCATTTAAAAGAGGTAACCAAGCTCGATACGAAGAAATCGAACGAAGCAAGGCATTTTTCGATAGAGCCGTATTGAGTCATTTACATGTCCTTATCGTCGATGATAATGATATAAATAATACAATAACCTCGCAAACACTCGTAAATCTCAATCCTCTAGTTAAAATTTCCATTTGTAAAAATGGACTGGAAGCATTGGAGTTTCTAAAATTGCAACAACCCAATGTCATTCTCATGGATAGCCAAATGCCAATAATGGATGGCATGACAGCTTCACAAGAAATTCGGAAAAACAAGAATGATAAAATTAATAAGATTCCTATCATAGCTTTTACAGCCTCTGTACTCAAACATGAAGTCAAAGATTGGCATAAAATAGGAGTCAAAGAAGTATTGCCTAAACCTTTTTTGATTCAAGATTTAGTAACCACTATATCTAAGGTAATCTCCAAATCTAATAAAACTAAAGCGAAAGCTACTATTCAGCATAATAGACTTTTAGAATTTTGCTTTGGAGATGAATCTAAAGCACTAAAAATGGAGAAAGACATAATTGTGTCTATTCAGAATAGCGTACAGTCTATTCAAAAAAGTATAGCGCAAAAAATGACTGCCAATATTCACACCTCATTGCACGATTTGCAGACAGGGTTGTATTATCTAGAGTTAGATGAATTTGGTCAAACAATCAAACAACTTGAAAATATATTTAAAACTAAAAAAGAAAACGCGGCCTCCTTTCGTTCTCTTCAAAAAACAATAGAACTCATTCGTGATACTATTGCCAAATCATAAGATTCCATAAGCCTACATCTATATGTAGTTGTGCTTCTACCATAGGTTTTAGAACTTTGCACTAAAATTTATAACCTATGGTACGCGTCAAATTATTTCTCGTAATTCTCTTATTTCAGCTCCGCGTTTTAGCGCAAGCAGATGTATTTTCTTACCAAATGGCAATAAGAGGTGCCGATGGAAATCCTCCTGCACAGGGTAGCAATATTTCTATCCGAATTTCCATACTCGATGGATCTGCAGCAGGAGCACAACTTTATAGAGAGCTTCATACACAGGCACTCAATAATAATTCTGGAATTGTGAATCTACAAATAGGTAATGGCTCATCCAAAGAAGGAAATATTTCCAACATTGTCTGGACAACTCCTCGGTTTATAAAAACTGAAGTCGATATCACAGGAGGATCGAATTATATAGACATGGGGGCAACTCAAATATTAGGAGTACCATTCGCGAATACAGCTAAAAAAGTAATAGAGAAGCAAACATTATCCTATGTCCCATATCAGTACTCTGGTTGGAATTTGGATACGATAAAAATTAGTGATGGAAACGCTGTAGCACTTCCTGAAGGATATTGGAAAAGATATGCTGGCGAGTATAATCTTAGCCTAAGACATCCCAACGGATCGAGTGCTTCCATAGGAGATTCTTTTGATGGCGATGCGCAAGGTGCTTTGGAAATACATTGGGCTGGATCTCAATTTGAAAACAATGGCATAGCAGCATCATTGATGAAAGAGAACCCAACACAACACAAAGCAGCAATCTATGCTAGAAATAAAGCAACAAACGGTTTTGGGTATGCTATTCATGGTATTCATGAAAGTACCGGATCTGGCGTAAGAGGCGAAGCTTTAGGAGCACTTGGTCGTGGAGTCTATGGCAAAGTAGCCAGCACAGGATATGGGGTTTATGGTGAAGCGGGTGGTGCAGGTGTTGGGGTATATGGCGAAGCTCTTGCCGCTGGAGGCATTGGTATCATGGGAACTAGCAGCCATGGGGTAGCTATCAAAGGAGTATCCAATGCCAATAACTCACATGGATTAGAAGGTCAAGCCTCATTAGGTTATGGAGTATATGGTCATGGTGTCACAGGCGTACTAGGCTATGGTGGAGGATTCTATGGGGGAGCATTTTTTGGCAAACAAGCAGGTATAAGAGCAGTTGCAGGTACTTCTATTGGAGATATGACAACCAATGATACTACTGCTATAGAAATAGATGGATTTATAAAAGTGGCAGCATCAAGCCCTGAGCGAAGAACGGCTTTTCAAACAATTGCTATTTCTACAGCCAATGCATTTATTCCACTAACCTATCCTAATCAAAAACAAAGCGATATTGTCATATACAATGTAGTGTCTAATGGAGCTTCTATTCCATCTCACAGACTGACATGGGACACTGGTAACAATTGGTGGACTGTAGAAGGAAATGCTTTATTTAATGCTGGTACTCGATTAAATGTACTCATAATTCGTCAATAATCAATTTTCAAACTTTAAAATAACCCATCATGAAAAAATTAATTTCAACAATGCTATTACTTTTCATAGTATGGCAACATCAGGCACAAACTGCCACAGACTTCTTCTCGTATCAAATAGCTGTCGTGGATGGATCAAATAATCCTCCTGCCTCAGGCAGTACTGTGAAAGTAAGGGTTAGTATCCTTGATAATACTGCAGCTGGACCACAGGTTTATCAAGAAGTCCACACTAAAGTAATGAATAACGCCAATGGAATTCTCAATCTAGAGATAGGCAATGGTACGGATAAAGTAGGAGATTATTCCTTAGTCAATTGGTCATTTGTAAAATTTCTCAAAACAGAAGTGGACCTAACAGGGGCCTATGTCGATATGGGAACAACACGAATCTTATCGACGCCGCATGCTAAGTATGCAGACAATGCCAAAAATATCGGCATTACAGGAACAGGATTTGACATGTTATCGCATGATGGATCAAAATGGATGGCTACAAAATCTCCACTAATCACGACTGCTTCTACTGGCGATTATTCAGTATTTCACCCAGCCATTAAAGGTATTCGAGAAGGAAACCCTGCTAATCCGAGTACAAATGACTATCTAGTTGTAAATAAAGACCTTAATCTCACTGCACAAATTGAAGGGTTTGCGAGCTTAATCCACGCAAGCACATTTGGAGGAAGTGATCGTGCTACCATCGTGGGAAAAAATAGAGCAAATGGAATCGGACTTTTTGGATCGAGTGAAAGTGGCACTGCAGTGAGAGCGCAGGCAAACAAAGGAATAGGTCTTAATGTAATATCTAATGGGACAGGGTGCAATATAACTACAGGGGCTAATAGCAACGCTGGTATAGTTGTAGCTAATAATGGAGATTCTTCACTAGGAATGCAAATAATTAACTATGGTGATCAATCTCGAGGTCTTCTGGTACAGAACATCGGCATCAATACTACAGGTGCAGATATATCGGGAACCAAAGGACTCATAGTGAAAGCTCATTCAGCTGATAGCCCTGCTATTTCTATGTCTGGGCAATTTAAAGTGCATGGTAGTGCGAATTCTCGTTGCGCCTTTACAACTCCTGCTACTACCAGTGCAGTAGCTTCAATTACACTGGCATATAGTAATCCCAAACCTAGCGATATTATTCTTATCACTCCTAATACAGGATTAAATACATCGACAACTTTATCTATGCCAAGCGGAAGAGTTGCATACGGAGTCGACCCTGATGTTCCTAGCAATGCTATTTGGTACATTATCAATACTACAGCGAGTAATTTCCCGATAGGCACTAGTTTCAATGTCATGGTTATTCGTCAATAATTTTTGTAATAATAAAAAGTAATCCCATGAAAAATTCAATTCCAATAATCGCATTCATCCTGATATTTCAAATATGTCAAAGTCAATCCGTGCAGCGTGCATCCCTTAATAGTGGAGGGTATAATGCCACAGCTGGCAGTATTAGTATAAACTCAAGTTTTGGGCAGCCCTTTTCTACCTATGCAGAAACACCGGGAGTTAAAGTCTTTTTAGGTTTTCAACAGAAACTACCTAAATCGGTATCGCAAATTCAAAATTATAGGCCGACAAACAATATTGAGGTTTATCCCAATCCTTTCATTACCCAAATTTTTATTCATAGCAAAACGGAAATAATACCAGAAAGTATAAGGCTATTCAATATAGCAGGTCAGAAAGTGACGATCACTCAACTAAAATACACAAATGACATTTATCAGCTCCTGCTTGACGAAGTACCATCTGGACTATACTTGCTTCAATTTGAGAACACTCAAATTCAAACCCAATCTTTTAAACTCATAAAATAATTCATCATGAACAAAGTAATAATTTTTCTCATTCTTAGTATTAGCAGCTCACAAATCCATAGTCAAATTTTTAAACGGCTTGAAGACAAGCTCAATAAAAAAGTCGAAGAAAGTATAGACAAATCAGCTGATAGAGTATTGAATGGTAAATCGAAAAACTCATCATCGAGCAATAGCTCATCTAACACGAATGGCACGACCAAAAAATCAGGACTAGAAGAAGAAGATTCTCCGAGTGGAAATGGTAACTGCAATGCTAATGGGAATATGATTTTCTCGGATAATTTCGAAAATACAAATCCTGGAGATTTTCCACAAAACTGGGTTTCAACTTCAGGTGGCGAGATAAAGAAGCTGAAAGGTATGGGAAAGTTTCTAAAAGTAACACCACGATCTGTCATAAATCCTAAAATCAAAAAACTTCCAGAAAATTTTAGTATTACCTTTGATCTCATAATGCCTAGCGACGCTCCACAGCGTATGTCAAGCATGGGCTTTGGACCTAAACCAAGAGTAGTGGATTATTTATTAGCGCCAGCAAATAGAGAAGGTATTGAGTTTTCATTTCATACCTCCAATACAGGTCATGGTGAAGGATTGAAATATGGTCGTCAAGGGGTTAATACGACTGCTGGTTTTGAATCTGTACCTTGCGATATGCCTACAGATGAAATATTGAAGGTTTGTTTTATTGTGAATGGAAAAAGGATTCAAATGTACGTCAATGGAGAGAAAAAAATTGATATGAGTAATGGTTTTGATCCTACCTTTAGAAATGCTTTCTATCTCTGTGCAAGTACTTCTGGCTCGAATGAAAGCAAAGTCAACTATTTTTATGTAGGGAATTTGACTATTGTAGATAATACAAATTGATATCAATTCTTAACGAAAATTCAAAGAGGTCTTATGTTTTCATAAGACCTTTATTATTTGTTAGCACTTGGCATTAGTTATCCCTAGGGATAGAGTCTGTAGACTGCCGTTGTTTTCTCTCTTCGAGATATTCTATATAACAATCTTGAAGTTTCAATCCTAATTCATAATAACTAGAGTTAAGAACCTCGTCATGCGGGAAATAGCAATGCGCTTTAATGTCTTTCAGCTCATCAATATCATCTACCTTGGTCACTAAGGATATAAAATCAAGTGAATATTTGAGATTACTGGCGTCTAGTTTTTCTATATCCAATATAGCATTTAATCTTCGTTGAACTCGCTTATTAGAATAATAAAAAAAAGAAATCGGAGAAGTTAAAGGAGAACTTTGCTTTAAATATTCTTCAGGAGTTCGTCGGATAGGCTCTCGAAAAGTTTGTTTCTTTTCTTCAAATTTCGGATTATACAATACAGATTTTTTTGCCGCAACTTCTGCCTTGATGGTGACCGCTTTAATTTTACGACTCTGGTAAGTCATCTCAATAGTCCATTCTGAATCTTCTATGACATATTGTTCTATTACCCCCATACCCACATAGGTAAATTGAATCAAATCACCTTTCTCTACAGAAATATTAAATCTACCTTCCTCGTTTGTTACGGTACCAATTTGCTTAGACACGTTAAAAACCGAACATCCTACCAAATAATTATTGGTTTGTTTATTAATCACTTGTCCCTTGATTGTAAGTACTTGTGCATAAACAATCTCAACAAAAAATAAACTTAAAAATAAAAGAAGATTGCGTATCATAAAAAATGCTCAGGACATTAACCTGAGCACTAAATTAGTACAAAATAATGTAAAGAAAATCTGTATTATCCTAAACTATCGTTAGAAGCCTGCTACAAATCCTATGCCTATGTTATTTCTCCAGTTCCAAGGTGTTATTTTAGAGCCAGTTGATTTGTCTGTAATACGCACATCATCATCTCTCAACAATTGAAATCCAAAGTTTAATGCAATATGCTTTGTTAGCTTATAGAAAACATCTGTCTGCCAATTGATATCGATATTCGCTCGGCTGCTATTAATCGCATCTATCTGTGCTTGAGGTCTAGAAAAATTATTAAACAACTGAGCTCGACTGCGGATATTTAAATTTTTAACTAGCTCTTTTTCAAAAACTATGTCTAATCGAGCTCCAAGTTCCGTTCTTACACGCTGGTCTACCTCGTTTCCAAATCTATTAGCTTTGGCATCTGTTCTTAAAATAATAGTGTCATTAGTCACAAATGTAAATCTACCAGATGCAGGTGCTAAAAATACTTTTAAATATGGTTGGGGAGTCCATTCGATGCCTGGAGATAAATCTAAAATACCTGGCGCCAAAAAATCTGAAAGCAAGAAATTAGGATTTGCCAAATCGTAGGTCTTTATAAATTGTGAAAGAAAATTAGCTCCAACTCCTACTTTTAAATTAGCTTTTTGTAAATCAAATAAATACTTTGTTGATAGTTGTAAAACGTCTACATTCTTATTGATATTATCATTTACACCATTTTCCACATTTATATTTTTGAAAAATCCCAACGTTCCATCAAAACTATTGTTCCATGAATGACGACCATTCTTATAATTAGCTTCCAAATGGGCTTGCCCACCTATATTCAAAGTACTATTACCACCATAGGATGCAGTCCAATCAGAACCAAGTAAGTTTTGACCCAAATTTATAGAAGCATTTCCTTTGTAAGTCCAAGGCTTTACAACTGGAGCAGGAAGTTGTTTGTTTAAATCAGCTATCTGTGATTCTAATACCGCTTTTTGTTTGTTTAAATCATCAATTTTTGTTTTAATTACTTCTGGACTCTCTTGTGCATGGAGTGAAGCAACTAACAAAATTCCAATACTTAAAATTAGTTTTTTCATATTTTATAAGATTTTTAAAGCCGCAAATGTATTCAAAATCTAGTATTTTGGACTTTTTTAAAAAGAAGCATTGAAAAAGATAGTTATTATTGGTCCTGCCTTCCCCCTTCGTGGTGGCTTAGCTACGTATAATGAACGATTATGCAAGGCATTTACAGAGGAAAATCATAATGCCTGTATATACACTTTCAGTCTGCAATATCCTAGTTTTCTATTTCCTGGCACTTCGCAGTATAGCGATGAAGCGCCACCTGAAAAACTAAAAATACTTGTAAAAATAAACTCCATTAATCCTTTTAATTGGATACAAATAGGATTAGAGTTAAAAAATAAAAAGCCTGATATCATTGTTGTGCGCTATTGGTTGCCATTTATAGGTCCTTGTCTTGGCACTATTCTTCGACTGGTGAAAAAAAATAAACACACCAAAATAGTCTGCATAGCGGACAATATCATTCCTCATGAAAAGAGACCTGGTGACAATTTATTCACTCGATATTTTATCAAGCCAATAGATGCCTTTGTCACCATGAGTGAGAAAGTTTTATCAGATTTAGATTTATTTGCCACTCATGAAAAAAAGAAAAAATTTATACCTCATCCGCTTTATGATAATTTCGGAGAAATAATTTCTAGAGAAGAAGCCATCGAAAAGTTAAACCTTCAAAAAGATAATAATTATATGCTTTTCTTCGGATTTATTAGAAAATATAAAGGGTTGGATTTATTATTAGAAGCTTTATCAAAAATTACAAATCCCAACCTGAAGTTGATTATAGCTGGAGAATTTTATGAAGATTCCAATCCTTACCTAGACTTAATTGAGCAGTTTAATATTCAAGACAAGATAATACTCAAAACGAATTTTATAACTGATAGTGAAGTAAAATATTATTTCTGTGCGAGTGCTGTCGTTATCCAACCATATAAATCTGCAACGCAAAGTGGCGTCACTCCTCTAGCATATCATTTCGAAATACCAATGATAGTAACCAATGTCGGCGGATTGACGGGTATGGTACCTAATGGAAAAGTAGGATTGATAGCTGAACCAAATGCTGAGTCAGTGGCAGAAAAAATAAATTCCTATTTCGATCAAAATAAAGAAAAAGAATTTAAAGAAAACTTGAAAGTGGAAAAGAAAAAGTATAGCTGGAATGTGATGACCAAAGCTATTTTAGAACTCGCAGAAACGAAATAATATCCATGCTTAGCCTTCCAAAACCCTCTCCCCTTTTTAGTCACTGGCAGTTAAATCCGAATATAGTTCACCTTAATCATGGCTCTTTTGGAGGTACTCCTAAATATATTTTAGATATACAAAAACATTGTATTGATCAATTGGAATCAGAGCCTGTTGAATTCTCAGTAAGAAAATGGTATCCTATTTATCATGAAAATAAAAAAGCATTGGCTGAATTTGTTGGCACAGACGAACATAATTTATATCTAGTTCCCAATACTACCATAGGTATCAATCATATTCTCCACAATCAAAAAGAATCAAACAGACAATGGCTTACCACCAATCATGCCTATGGTGCTTGTATTCATGCATTCCATAAAATTGGAGAAGCGAAAGGCAATGAAATTATTAAAGTACAAATTCCTTTTCCTCTGAAATCGGAAGATGAAATTTTAGAACAAATTGAAAACAATATAAGTGCGAAGACCTCCTTAGCTTTGATAGACTATATCACGTCTGCCTCGGCTATTATTTTTCCGATTAAAAAAATCATTAACCTCCTGCATAGCAAGGGTGTCAAAGTCATCGTCGATGCTGCGCATGCGCCCGGGATGGTAGATTTTAATTTAGATGAATTGGATGCAGACTATTTCGTAGCCAACTGCCATAAATGGATATGCTCACCCAAAGGCTCTGCGTTTGTCTATGTAAACCCGAAACATCAAAAAGAGTATAAACCTGTATTTTATAGTTTTTACAATGACTGGAACACGGACGAGGCAGCACATTGGTCTAATCAATTTATCTGGGAAGGCACCAAGGATTATAGTGCATATTTATGTATAAAGGATGCATTGGATTATATGCCAAATCTTGTACAAGGAGGTTGGTCAGAAATCAAAGAGAGGAATAGAAATTTGGCAATAGCAGGTGCGAAATTAATAGCTCAAAAGTTAGAAGTGGCTCTACCTGTGCCTGAATCAATGCTAGGGTCTATCGTCAATATTCCTTTATGGGACGATAAAATTCCTGATAAATTTTTTAACTATTATACAGAAGTTAAAAATTTGCTTTACGATCAATACAAAATAGAAGTGCCTTGCGTTCTATTCCCACAAGCTCCTCCGCAATATGTGCGAGTCTCTTCGCAGTTATACAATTCGTTGGAAGAGTATGAATATTTAGGTGAATGTCTGCTAGAAATAAGAAGTAAAACCTAAAAAGCCTGCTCAACTCCCACTAGCCATCTAATCTGAAACTTCTCCAACTCACCTGCGGCAGGATGCGATAAATAGAATGGCATATCGAAGCGAAAGGTCATAGGTCCTAGTCCTAGATATTTTATTCCCTTTTTCCAAGTCAAAGCAGTACCTAATCCCGCGTCTGCTAGTATTGGAGCCTGTTCTATGCTAAAGCGACCTAAGTTAAAGTTAGACAAACTTCCTAAATCTCCAAACAAATAAATGTTCATTCCTAATGAGCGTGCTAATTTTCCAAATCTCAATGGTGATAAATTCTCGAAGTTTAGTTGTGTATTGATTGAAAAACCGCTATTTTGATTATTGATAAAATAACCTATGCCATCTGAAGCTACAATATTTCGAAATGCATAGCCTCTTAGATTGATTCCCCCACCATAGTGAAGATGTGAAAAATACGGAGAATTTACAAACTGACTTCCTTTCATAAATAAATCTGGAAAAGCGGAAACACTGCGCATAAATTTATTTTCCAACATTTCTTCTCCGCTTGCTCCTCCAGCATTTAATAGTACTTCGGTAGGAACTAACCCACGATTATGCGTTCCCAGTCTTCCAAAAATTCTGAATTTGAAAAGCAATTTATCCAATTTTATATTTTCTTTATGCTCCGCTTCGAGATAGCTAAAATTAGCAACAGACATTACAGAAGACCTAAGCTTAACTCGCGTCATTTGTTCCAAATTCCTATCTAGACTTTTGTTATTTATCCACTCTATCCATGCACTGGTATTTGCCATGAGGAAAGTATTCCATTGTATAGAAGTCATATAATTATAATAATCCTGATCCCTGCGATAGCGAACCATAGACTTACCTCCTAAAGTGATATAATTAGAATTTTCAAATGCTTTTCTCCATTGCAAAGAGGTCAAGGCTATACCATCGATATGCCTCGCTTCAAATCGAACATCGCTATTTTTAATAAACTTGTGCGTAGGAGAACTATAGGTAAATCGGAAAGAAATCAAATCATTGATGGCATTTCTTTCATTTTGATTTGCTACATCGCGAACGCTCCACTTTCCTATTCGAGTATTGAGCCATATATCTAACTCAGTTTGATGAAAATTTTTATTTAAACTACCCTCAAAATGAACACCTGCCTTGACACCATCAAAATTATTATACCAAAAATCAGGACGCCATAGTACGGTGTAATGCTCTCTATCTCGAGGCAACGATTGATTTCGATCGAAATATAATTTCCAATTGCACTCAGTCGTATTATTCATTTCATTGATATCTGCTAGTCTTCTCGAGGTATCAATTCTTGCATATTTCGGTTCTTCCGGTAATGAAATTTTCACAGTATAAGTCGTCTTTAATTTGTTATCCCAGCCTATCCAGCGTGGCAGTTTAGTAGCTTCAGTCTCTTTTTCAAACCAGGTATTCGGAATGTAAAAATTATATCGTTTGCCACTTTTTCCAAATACGGTTATGTCCAGAGGCGACTGCATATCTTCCATTCGTTTTAACTTCAATTGATACTGTCCACTATCTAATTTTTTCAGAGGAAAAATTTTATAATCAAGCACTTTGGATGTCTCTATCCATTGGTCAAAAAACCAATTCAAATCTACCTTGGTATATTCTATAATAGAATTTCTAAAATCCTCCACATAAGGATGACGAAATGACCATTGATTGAAATAGTGCTTCATAGCCCGCTGAAATAGACTATCTCCTAGCACGTATTGCAGATTGTAAAGCATAGTAGCTGTTTTGTTATAGACATTTCGATAGCCTCCGCCTTGGCCTAAGGCACCATTAAATCCATCGCTATGCACATTGATCTCAGTGCGCTCATGGCTCATAGCATCTAGCATATAACTATCATAGCAGCGTGCATTTCTGACTGCGGTTGGCATAAAATGTTTTGGTTGCTTACCAGTTGTAAACATATTCTTACCATCGATAGCTTCTAGTGCCCATACGGTCAAGAACTGGGTAAATCCTTCGTCTAGCAGAGCTCTGTAAGTCTCATTATTATTGACCATACCATAAAACCAATTATGTCCTATCTCATGAGCCAATAATCCTCTATAGCCAGGGTCTGAACCACCATCCATAGTGAGCATAGGATATTCCATCCCATCTTGACAATCTGCTACGACCATTTTCGGGTAGGCATATTGTCCGAAATCTCTACTATAGACGTCGATAACTTTGGCAGAAAAATCACAAGCATTTTTCCAACCACTACAATGTGGTTCTAACACCAATGCTACCGTGCTAAACCCTTTGTAGTTCTTCTCATCCAAGCGATAATGAGGTCCCGCAACCCATGCGAAATCATGCACGTTCTCTGCAAAATACTTCCAAACTTTGCGTTCACCTTTTTTCATTGGAATTTTATAAGTTACGACTGTATCCCAAGGATGACTCCAATAATTGGAAATATCCAATTTTTTTCGCAAGGTATCCGGAAGCACTTCGGTTCTATTTTGCAAGACACCTGTAGCCTCCACCACATAATTCGCAGGAAAATCTAAATGAACGCGATAATTTCCAAAATCACCATAAAACTCACGATTTAAGTGCTGATCGGTACACCAGCCAAATTTTCTATCATAAACCGCCAGCCTAGGATACCAGTGAGCCCCATTGAAATGCTTTACGCCTTGATAGGTGTATGATTTCATTCTTCTTCTCGTGTCACCACCTTTACTGTAATAGGTCTTAAAATCAATCTCAATTTTTATGTTCGTATTGGGCTGCATAGGATTTTTGAGCCATGCCTTCATGATAGAACCATCAATTTCTGTTTTTACTACTTCACCATCTACTTTCAATGATAGAATTTCATTCCCCTTACCTTCGGCTTCCCATTTACCAAAACGCACTTTGTTTCCATTCGCCTCTTGTAAATTGGAGAGATACGATTCTTTGATAAAGGCATTTTGATAAAGATTGAAAAACAATTCATTCAATACATGCGGAGAATTATTGGTATAAATAATTTCTACTTTACCTGAAATAATTTCTTCTTTCTCATCCAGGCTAGCATTGATGATATAATCTACATCTTGCTGCCAATATTCACTTTTTAAGCCTATTTTATTTTTCCAGAAATAGGGATTAGTGGGAGATTGGAAGTTTTGAGCAAAGAAAAAATTGCAAGTAACTAATGACAAAATAAAAATAAAAAGCTTCATTATCTGAATTTACTGCTAATATCTAGAAAATATACAATTCATACTCAAAAAAAACTACATTTACAAACATTATTCCAAATAAATATGCTTCTAACTAAGAAAATCTCGCTCACCCACTGGATTTTTATCTGTATGATAATAGGCATCATAGTAGGTGTAGTATTTCCTGAGTTTTCTCAGAAACTCCAACTCATATCCAAGATATTTCTTCGTCTTATAAAAATGATAGTAGCTCCCCTGATTTTTGCAACCTTAGTTTTAGGAATAGCTCATCATGGAAAACTGAAAGACTTAGGGAAATTAGGGCTAAAATCCATCATATATTTCGAAGTAGTAACGACACTAGCATTATTCATTGGTCTAGGTGCTATCAATCTCACACAGGCAGGTAAAGGCATACACATGCAGGCCGAAGCCAAGTCCATAGAAAAAGTAGATGAGACCAAACAAATCAAACCAAAAACTTTTGAAGAATATGTTTTAGATATTTTTCCTGAGAATATTTCGAAAGCTGTTTTCGATGGCAAGGTATTACAAATTGTTATTTTCAGTATTCTCTTTGGTCTGGGTGTATCCATGGCTCCAGCTGCAGCTAAGAATACCATGATACATTTCTGCGATGGATTGGCAGAAACTATGTTCAAGGTTACCAATATCATTATGTACTTCGCACCATTAGCTGTTGGTGCTGCTATGGCTTATGCTGTGGGGCATATGGGTTTTTCTGTATTGATTCCTTTATTGAAATTAGTAGGTACTTTGTATGGTGCTTTGGCTGTGCTTATTTTATTTGTGCTGATACCTATCGGGCTCTATTTCAAAATCAATTTAAAAAAACTTTGGCATCATATCAAAGAACCTGTTTCAATTGCCTTCGCTACTACGAGTTCAGATGCTGCCCTGCCTAAATTATTCAAAGCCTTAGAAGATTTTGGGTGTAGTAGAAAAATCGTATCTTTTGTACTTCCTATGGGCTATAGTTTCAACTTAGATGGCACCACGCTCTACCTCTCCTTAGCGACTGTATTTGTGGCACAAGCCTCGGGTATAGAATTAACATTGGCACAACAATTATCGATGCTCTTTATTCTCATGCTTACGAGCAAAGGTGTAGCGGCTGTCCCTCGTGCTTCACTAGTGATACTCATAGCTACCGCTACCGATTTGCATTTACCATTAGCTCCTATTTATCTTATCTTCGGTGTAGATGAACTCATGGATATGGCACGAACTTCGACGAATGTAATAGGCAATAGTCTGGCAACATGCGTCATAGCCAAGAGTGAAGGGGAGTTACGTGATAGTTGAATTTAAAATTCTTAGATATGCATATCAGGACCTATAATACTGTCAATGAATACTGGATGGATGTAGGTCATTTTCTGCTCACAAATCCAGTTAAGTATAATATCGTTTTAGGGCAACTTGTTAGTACCAAAGATAGAGATAAAATATTAACAAATACGTCACTACTGGCTCTATTTGACAATGACCAATTCATAATGACTGCATTTAAAAATAGACCCAATGTTATCTTATATGGTGAGAATTATACCATAGCGCATTTACAGAATTTATCTGAATATTTTAAAATGCAACAAATCCGACTCAATGGATGTATTGGTGATAAAAATCTAGCTAAGCAATTTTCAAAAATTTACAATCCAGAATTTAAAGTTGATAAAACTCTGATTGGTCATAAACTAGCAAAATTAAAACCTATTGATTTAAGCGAAGGTTGCATGGAAACATGTGACGAACTTGATATAGAATTGGCAACTATTTGGCTTGAAAAATTCGGAAAAGAATGCCAAATGCCCCATAGACCAATAGGTGAGGCCATAAAAAAAATGGCTATGTCACTGATAGAAAATGGCAGACTATTCAAGTGGGTGGTCAATAATACTCCTGTTTCTATCTGTACTGAATTAGTTTCCAATGACTATTTTTCGAAAATTAGTTTGGTATATACGCCTGTAGAGCAAAGGAATAGAGGATATGCCCTATCTTGTGTATGGACTTTGACCAAGATGATTCAGGATAGGGGACAAAAAACGATTTGTCTGTTTACCGACAAATCCAATCCTACATCCAATAAAATTTATAAGCAAATTGGCTATGAACCCATGTTTGAGGATTATGAAATCAGTTATCAATAATCCAAGTCAAAATAGTATCCTCTATTTTCTTATAAAAAATCTCCTTATTCATTTGGTTTTGAAAATTAGATAGGCTGTAATTCATTTTATCTTCCGAAAAGCTATCTATAGAGATTTGTTCTTTAAATGAATACAGTTCTTTAGTATGATAGTGCTTATATATCGTCTCCTTAGCACTCCAAATCATAGTCAATTTCTCAAGAGAATCGCCTTGTTCAAAATCAAATGGGTGTAGAAACTTGTGTTTAATTTTTAAAATTTTGGATTGAATTTTCTCTATGTCTATGGCTACATTCTTAGTCATTGAACAAATAACAGCAACGAAATTTCGAGAATGAGAAATTGAAAAATGAATCGGATAGTTTACAATTAGTGGTTTCCCGAGTTCTGTTTTTTCTAACAATAATTGTTGTTGTTGCTTTGACATTTTCTTTACCCAATATCTCGAAGCCAACCACTGCATGCGTTTAAGAGGGTTTACTATTTTGGAAAACTCAGAAATATCAAAAGGAGTAAAATCAATTCCAGCTTTGTAGTAATCTTCCCCCTGCGATATTTCATATACGACAATATGAAAATCGTTTTTATTTTGCTCAAAAATTATAGGCATAAACTAACCCTCAAAGTTTAAGGTAAATATCAAAGTTCGGGGATATAAGCCTCTTATAGCTGACCTATTCAAATCACTCTGATTAGGATCCAGTACACTATTGAGACTATGGGAATATTTTAACTCTGGAGAGAAAATAAAATATGGGAAAAAATATTGGAGACCGATACCATATTCCATGGATAGACCTGATTTTCGAAGTGATATTTTATTTGGCTCACTGGTAGTTCTAACTTGAGGGTCTATATTTAAATCATATTTTAACCCTGCTACTACAAAAATTCTCCAATCGTTTACAGGTTCAGACTTATACCGAATATGAACAGGTAAGGATATGTAGGTAGTTTTAATTCGATTATCGACTGTCCCATTGATGGTATTGTATTGAATCAATTTTTCACCAAATGTCATATTAGGGATAAATCGCAGATCAAAATAGCGGTTAAATTGCCAATTACCAATAAGGCCCAGATTAAATCCTGGTTGAGATTTATCCTCAATACTTAAAATTGAATCATTCGCTTCGGAATGTGGTTGCCTATCAATTCTAAAGTTAGAGATATTTAATCCTAATGAAATCCCCCAATAGAGCGCCTTGTTTCCTTTTTCGTAAAAATTTAGTTGCCCATGTAATCCAGACAAATTTAATATGACAAAAGAAAAAATAATATAATGTTTCATGTTACTTTCTGGCAAGGTATAGCGCACACATACCAAACGTCAAAGCGATATGTTTAGTATCCTTAAATCCAACATTTTCCAATATTTTGCAGAACGAATCTCCTTGCGGAAATACACTAACCGAATCTGGTAAATAAGTATAAGCTCTGGCATCCTTTGAAAATAATTTCCCTACCAAAGGGGTAATATATCGAAAATGTATGTTAAATAAAATTTTTAAAAATGGATTCGTAGGAAAAGAAGGTTCCAAAATAGCTATCATGCCTCCCGGTCGTAGAACTCTATGCAATTCGGAAAGACCTTTTTCAAGATTTTGGAAATTTCGCACACCAAAGCCTACGGTGATAGCATCAAAATGACCGTCTGAATATAATATCTGCTCACTATCGCCTTTGACCCAATCGATAATAGTTTGAGTATCTTTAGTACTTGCCTTAGACCTCCCTATGTCGAGCATATTTTGTGATAGATCTAGAGCTACGATTTTTTCAGGTGAAATACTTAAGGCCTCGAATGCAAAATCTCCTGTACCAGAAGCCATATCGAGTATTAATCTAGGCTGAACAACAGAAACTTCACGAATAGCGCGTTTTCTCCATGTAATATCTATACCCAAACTCAAAAGGTGATTCAAAAAATCATACTTATGTGCTATATTGTCAAACATCGACTCTATTTGCACCCTCTTTTCTTTCTCCTGATTATAGGGAACTACTTTTTCTACTTCGATTTCCACATGGATAGATTGATGGTACAAAACTAATCCTAAACTCTTAATTAATCCCCTTAATTTTGTGCTGTGAATATTCGTGCGAGACATTTTGTTGGATCATTCAATACGCTCAAGGAATTACCAATAAGTGAAATCCCTGAATTTTGCTTTATTGGTAGATCCAATGTAGGGAAATCATCTTTGATAAATTATATCACAGGGAAAAAAGACTTAGCTAAGGTATCTTCAACCCCAGGTAAAACCCAGTCATTGAATTATTTTCTTATAAATAATGAATGGCATCTCGTGGATTTACCGGGTTATGGCTATGCCAAGCGAAGCAAGAAACTTCGATCGAGTTGGGAAGATACTATGTATGCTTATTTCGAATCTCGAGAAACACTTACCAATATATTTCTACTCATAGATAGTCGAATTAAACCTATGAAAAGTGACCTCGATATGATTAGCTGGTTGGGCGAGAGAGGGATTCCATTTGCTCTCGTATACACTAAAGCAGATACACGTGAACTCAAGCAATGCAAAATCAATATGAAGAATTTTGAGGAAAAGCTACTCGAATCATGGGATGCATTGCCCAAAAGTTTTGTAACCTCGTCGGAAGAAGGCAGGGGAAAAGATGAAATTTTAGATTATATAAATCAAATATTAAACTCATAAAACACAAAAATTTTATGTCCATCGCCCAACAACTACTAAAAATCCAAGCCGTCAAACTCTCTCCTGCAAAGCCATTTATATGGGCGAGCGGAGCAGAATCTCCTATTTATTGTGATAACCGCATTACACTTTCATTTCCTGAGGTACGATCTGCGATTTGCGATGGATTTGTAGCGAAAATCAAAGAACAATATCCTGACGCCGAGACCATTGCTGGAGTAGCCACCGGAGGCATAGCGCATGGCATGCTAGTAGCCGATAGATTGGGTTTACCTTTTGTCTATGTGCGTGATAAGCCCAAGGCACATGGAAGAGAAAACACGGTGGAAGGATATTTAGAACCAAATGCCAAAGTAGTCATTATAGAAGATTTAATATCCACTGGTGGCAGCAGTCTCAAGGCAGTAGAAGCCCTTCGAAATTATGGCAGTGATGTTATGGGCTTATTGGCTATCTTTACCTATAATTTTCAAAAAGCGCGTGAAGCATTTGATGCTGCAAATTGTAAAATGGATACCTTGACTGGATTTAAAGAATTGATAACGCTACTAGAAAAAGACACCAATTACAGTGCAGCAGATATGGAGTATATGAAAAATTGGTATCAAAAAGGAATATAACATGAGTGAATTATATCTGAAACGCGGTGTCTCTGCTAAAAAAGAAGATGTACACAAAGCTATAGCCAATCTGCAACAAGGTGTTTATGCTAACCTGTTTTGCAAAGTATTTCCTGATACCCTTGGTGGCAGTGATGATTATGTGAACCTAATGAGTAGCGATGGAAGTGGCACTAAATCAGTTATTGCATATCTCTATTGGCTAGAGACAGGTGACGCCTCTGTATTTCGTGGAATAGGACAAGACGCCCTCGTCATGAATCTCGATGATATGGCTTGCGTAGGTGCTATAGATAAATTTCTATTTACATCTATTATCAATAGAAATAAAAACAGAATTCCCGGTGAAATCATCAAAGAAATCATTGAGGGCACTCAGGAATACATAGATAAACTCAATGACTATGGAGTTGAAATAGTTTATACAGGCGGAGAAACAGCGGATGTAGGGGATGTGGTGAGAACAGTATCAGTAGATGCGAGTATGGTGGCTCGCATGAAAAAATCAGATATTATTCAAACCGGTAATATCAAACCAGGTCAGATTATAGTAGGTCTTGCCAGCTATGGAAATTGTATTTATGAAAATGGTTATAATGCTGGCATGGGCAGCAATGGATTGACCTCTGCTAGACATGATTTACTATCTTCTGATTATAAAAAATATTCTGAATCCATAGAAACGCTCGTAGACCCTTCAGTTCAATATATTGGGAAAAACAAACTCACTGATGTCGTTTTTAATGATTTAACTCTAGGTAAGTTAATTTTATCACCAACGATGAGTTACACACCTATTTTAAAGAGAGTTTTTAATGAAATAGGAAGAGAAAAGCTAGCTTCGATAGTTCACTGCACAGGTGGTGGAGCTTCCAAGGTTTTACATTTTGTAGACAAGCTTAGAATTGTCAAAGACAATTATTTAACTATCCCATTTTTATTTAATTATATTCAAGAACAAAGTCAGACAGACTGGAAAGAAATGTTTCAAGTGTTTAATATGGGAACACGCCTTGAAATTTATTTAGAAAATGAAACTATAGCTCAGGAGATTATTGCTATTTCTAAATCTTTTGGTGTGGAAGCGCAGATAATGGGACGAGTGGAAGAATCTAAAATAGCTGAGGTAGTAGTTGAACACAATGATTCAGAGTATATTTATATAAAATAATGCTGGTCACCGATTTACAATTTTATGCACCATACTATGCAGAGGCGTATAAAAAACTAGCGCAGGATATTCCCCTGCTTCGCATGCTAGAGCAGCGACCCATGATATTAGAATTTTATAAAAACATACCTGAAGCGCTATGGAGCTAT
This sequence comes from Chitinophagales bacterium, assembly GCA_016787225.1. Lineage (NCBI taxonomy): Bacteria > Pseudomonadati > Bacteroidota > Chitinophagia > Chitinophagales > Chitinophagales bacterium. The sequence continues at coordinate 35,660 of JAEUUY010000019.1, read as the reverse complement.
AGCTACGCTCAAGATAAATGGAGTATTCAGAAAATAGTCCAGCACTGGTTAGATGCGGAATTAATATTCTGCTATCGAGCACTCAGCACTGTGCGAGGTGAGGAGAAGCCCCTTATGGGCTGGGAACCCGACGAGTATGCTGCGTGTATTCGTGAAGCTGATTTATCGAAGGAGAAGCTCTTAAAATCTATAGATATACAGGTGAAATATACTCATCATATATTTTCACAATTTTCTCCCATAGATCTCGCTAAGGTTGGAAATGCTAACGGGTATGACACTCAGGTAGCAGCTATGGGATTCGCAATTTTAGCGCACGAAATGCACCATAGAAATGTCATTCAAGATAAATATTTAAATAACATATAATGCTCAATCTCTCTCGACCTCTCGCTTTTTTCGACCTAGAAACTACAGGTCTTGATATAACCAAAGATAGAATTGTAGAAATCTCAATTCTTAAAATATTGCCCGACCAAGGTAGAAAAACACTTTACTATCTAGTAAATCCTACAATACCTATACCTACTGAGGTAGCAGCTATACACGGCATTACGAACGAACGCGTGCAAGATGCTCCTAAGTTTTCTGAAATAGCTAAGGAAATTGAAGAATTTCTCAAAGATGCTGATTTAGCAGGTTATAATTCGAATAGATTCGACATACCTATGCTACAAGAAGAAATGTTGCGATGCGGTATTGATTTATTTATTGAAGAAAAGAATAATATTGATGTGCAATCCATTTTTCACGCCAAAGAGAAGCGAGATCTATCTGCTGCATATCAATTTTACTGTGAGAAAGAACTCATCAATGCACACACTGCAGAGGCCGATGTAGAAGCTACCTACGAAATATTCAAAGCTCAGCTTGAGCGCTACCCTGATATTATAAATGATATCGCCTATATCTCTAAAACATTTTCACATACCGCTAGTGGTCATTTGGATAATGCCAAACGTATTCTCAAAAAAGACAATCAATACTATCTCTGCTTTGGCAAATATAAAGATATGCGATTTCAAGATATTTATGAAAAAGATAGAGGCTATTTTAGATGGATGTACCAAGCAGATTTCGGATTACATACCAAGGCTAAATTAAAACAAGTTTGCAACGAGCTAGGAATTCCATTATCATAATTATATGTCTATAGTTATATTATCTTTTATATTTGTATTGTGAATGATTGCTTAGTAATAATTCCTACTTATAATGAGCAGGATAATGTAATACAAATGATAGAGAAAGTATTTTCTCTTAATGCGGGTTTCGATTTGTTAATTATAGATGATAATTCTCCTGATGGTACGGCTGATTTGGTCAAAGAAATGCAACAAAAATTTCCTGATCAACTACACTTAATACAGCGGGAAGGCAAGCTAGGATTGGGTACAGCCTACATTACAGGATTTAAGTGGGCACTAGAGCGTGGCTATGAAATGGTTTGCGAGATGGATTGTGATTTTTCTCATAATCCTGAAGATTTACCGCGACTTCGCCAAGCTATTTTGGATGGAGCAGATGTTGCTGTCGGGTCTCGGTATATTGATGGTGGGGGTGTTTATAATTGGCCTAAAAGAAGAATATTTTTGTCTCGAGGAGCATCCATATATGCGCGAATGATTACTTTTCTGCCAGTAAACGATACTACTGCTGGCTTTGTATGCTATAAAAAGAAGTTTCTCGAAAATTTGAATTTTGATAAAATTACCTTTAAGGGTTATGCATTTCAGATTCAAATGAAATACGCTGCCTATTTACTAGGTTATAAAATAGTCGAGGTACCTATTTGGTTCAAAGACCGTGAAGAAGGAGTTTCGAAAATGTCGGGGAATATTATTCAAGAAGCCATACTTGGTGTTCTCAAGTTAAAATGGAATTCTATTTTTGATTCCTATCAAAGATAAATTATGCCAAGTTTTTGGGAAACAGACTCCCTACTTCAAAATGACATCTCCATAATAGGCGGTGGCATACTAGGGTTATGGACAGCCTATGAATTGTCATTGAAATATCCAAATGCTAAAATCGCTATCTATGAAAGAGAGTTATACGCTTCGGGTGCTACTAGCCGCAATGCTGGCTTTGCCTGCTTTGGCAGCCTTACAGAGATATTAACAGATAGAAAACAATGGGGAGATAAAAAAACTTTAGAAATTATTAAAAATCGTTGGCTTGGAATTCAGGCGATACAGTCACTAATTGGTGACGAAATAGATTACCACAATTATGGTGGTTACGAGTTATTGTTTGATGACAAAATTGATTCGAAGATTATAGACGAAGTGAATGATTTCCTTTATCCAATATTTGGACAGGTCGTTTTCCAATTGGTTAAGAATAGGTTATGTGATTTTGGATTTGGTAACGAAGTAAAACAGCTTTTATATAATTCACTTGAAGGCCAGCTGCATAGTGGGAAATTGATATTGGCCCTGCATCGACGGATACGTTCTAGAAATATAAGTTTTTTCTCAAATTCTGAAATTACAGACTATAATTCTGGCGAAGAGGTAACTCTTGAAGTGAATGGTAAAACGAAGGTAAATACTAACAAATTAATTTTCTGTACCAATGCCTTTTTGCCAGATCAGAGTTTGCTTATAAAACCTGGACGCGGACAAGTGCTTATTACAGAACCAGTCTTAGATTTGCCATGGAAAGGCTGTTTTCATTTTCATGAGGGGTATTACTATTTCAGAAATGTAGGGAATAGAATATTATTTGGCGGAGGACGGCATTTAGATTTTGAAAAAGAGTCTACTACAGAGTTTGAATTAAATCAAAAGATTCAAGAGGACTTGATTAACAAGCTTCACACTATTATCTCCCCAAATAAAAGATTGGAAATTGAACAACAGTGGTCTGGAATTATGGCTTTTACTGAAAACAAATTGCCCAAAATATTACAATTAGGTCAAAATACGATCTATGCGATGAACTGCAATGGAATGGGGGTTTCTTTAAGTCCTATAACTGCGCTTGAGATTGCAAAACTAAATTAGGGTTTGCTGAAAAAAGCAAAAACAATTGATAGTCATGGTATTGCAAAAAGATTCTAACCAAAAAATATAAATTGTAATACCAATAGCGGTTTTAAAATGGCCCAACCCATTTTAAAACCTTGCTATGGTAAATGCCGTAGCTGTATTCGTTTAGTGCAATGAGCCATGCGACATTGGACTATTACTAATACGCTTACGGTATTAAAACAACATAAAAAGAAAAGGGATAGACTTGCGTCTATCCCTCCACTTAAACATAAATTAGTATTAAAACAACTACCTAGCGATAGTTATTTTCTTGTTAAACTGCTCTGTACCATTGTCTATGTTGAGAAAATAATTCCCAGCAGGAAGATTTGTGCAGTCTATATTTTTTATAGTTTCAAATTTTTCTATTGTAAATGTTTTGACCTCTTTACCTAATAAATCGAGGACTCTTACTTGAACCTCATTTTTTAACATTTCATTTAACTTAATTGAGAAATTACCATTGGATGGAATTGGATAAATATCAAAGTTAGATTTTACTTGAGACTCAATTCCACTAGATGCCTTTCTTTGATAATGGAAATAAAAAGTACCACCTCCTTTCGAAGTAACCATATTATTGACATCAACGTAGGCTATACCATTTTGGTATCCCATAGTTTTATCTACAACGATTTGATAAGGGAATTTAATTGGAGATTTAGTTTCACCTAAAATCAATGCACTTGTCATTTCGTTTTGTGTCGAAGTGACAAATGAGAGTTCATTTAATGGTAAATCAGTTGAAAACTGATTTGTGGGAACTAAGGCATTTCTTCTAGCTTGAATAGTGCTTATAAATAGACCTTTTTCTGAAGGACCTTCGTTGTAGAAAAATCTTACTGAATATGGATTTTTTACTGTATCCATCAATGGATTTTGAAGTTTTATTGTAAACATTCTCAGACCCATTAAGATTACTTTATTTTGCGTAGCTTCTGGCTCTAATTCTTTGATAAATCCACCAGTAAATCTCACATCTGGAGAAAATAGGATATTATTTCCATTCTTTTTAATCGCTAAAAGTAATTCTTGTCTATTGCCCTCATGAGCATAATATGTCCATCCTCCATTATCTGTGCACTGTTCTAGTAAATTTAATTTATCACTAATAGCTAAACGAACCGCATTATTTGGATTTAATTGTCTAACTAACACAGCATTTGACGGTTCATCTGTACAGTAAGGATTTCTCACATGAGCCTTATACTCATCTGGTGATAAAGTTACTGGACTTACAGTATAGTTGCTGTCGGTAGCACCAGGAATGGCTACCCCATTTTTGTACCACTGATACATGGTAGCATTTTTACCACGTACCATCAGCGTATGCGATGTGGCGTTGCAACTAGCATTAGGCATGGGGTGAACAGTCACTGTTTGACGTGGATTGAGCACGACTTTAATTCTCTTGAATAAATCCTTTTCTTGACAGTCTCCAGTTATACTCGGGTCCTTATACATCACTAAATTATAAAAACCAGGTGAAGTAGAATCTGCGTTAGCTATCATGAATCGATTATAAATAGCTCCTTCTAACGAATCTTGGGTACCACTATTATTTACTTTAAACCACTGATATCTATGCACTCCTAATGCATTCACCTCCATTATCGCAGGTCCACCCATACAGGCGTTTAAAAGGGTATCCGTCTGCTTTAGCAATAAGGGACATAGAGTAGGCTCCACTAAAACCAATTTACTCCTAAGTGTATCTAGACATGGTAAGGTTGTATTAACTATAACTCTATAGGATCCAGAATCCTGAATAGATATGAATTCATGAATCTTTAAACTGTCGGCATTTGCGCCAGGGATAGCTACACCATCTTTATACCATTGATAAGCGAATGGGCCATCTCCTCCTACTTTTATTTTCATAACATGAGACATACCAGGACCAGATAGGATAAGAGACTTATCTCTTAATTTTGCACCTTTTGGGGTATCGATAATAAATGCTCGCTGTTTAATTGCAATATGGTAACCGTTGGTTACAGTGTCTTTACAACCAATTTGAGCCTTGGCTAGCACCGTATATAATCCAGTATCTGAAAGTGTAACGCCCATTTTGGTATAAGTAGCAGGACCTGAAGATAGAACTACTCCATTTCTGCGCCATACCATTGTCGCATTTTGAACATTCGCGTTTAAACTTAAATTGGCACCAAAACACATGGGAGAAGTCGTTCCATTTGGATGTGTCACGATTACAGGCTTTCTGTTTATAGCGACTATACATGTTTGAATATTGGTAACACCCGTTACTTGTTCTTTTATTTCACAAGTATAAGTACCAGTATCTGTAATCGCTAGAATAGGTATTAACAAACTAGAGCTATTATTACCGATAACGCCTCCATTTCGCTTCCAAGTATAATCTACTGGATTATCACTTGTCAGAGAGATATTGAATGAAAGAGAATCTCCTTCACACTTTGTCACATTAGTAGGCAAAGGAGTAATAATGTTGATGGCAGACTGAGCTACTAAAGTTATAATAGATAAGAATAGAATTGATAAAGATTTCTTGAAAAAATTAAGTTCAAGTATAGATTTACTCATCTTGGATTAGAATTTTTATTATTGTATCCGCAAAGATATAAAAAAATGTAAACTCACAAGGGTTTTATTCTAAAATTAAACTTAGTTTGTAACCTTCTTCGATTTCCATAATCATATCAACGATTATTAATTTAAAAATCCAACACATGAAAAATAATATAATGCTCTCAGTACCAACTGCAAAAATACAAATTGGAAACCAAGCATCTATTACCCTAGATACTGCAACTTCCAATGGTAAAAAGTCTTATCAGATAAGTATAGTTACTGAAAATGACAGTATTAACAAAACTTTAGACGAAATTAGCAAAGAAGTAAACGAAGAAATGGAGAATGTAGCTGCAGAATTTAAAAATGATTCTAAGCAAGAATATTTTGAAAGTCAAGTAGAATTAGAAAAAATAAAAACCGAAGGATTTACAGATAAGATTGGAGTTTTCATCCCAATTATAGCCATATTATCGGTGTTTGGGTACTTAGCCTTTCGAAGCTATCAGAAAAGAAAATGGAGGGAGGCGCTTCTAAATAAAGGATTTAGCCTAGAAGAAATAAATCGTTCTGAAAATGAAAGGAAGTTCAAAATTGAATCTGGTACCGATGAATTAGCAAGCTATGATAAACGAAAGACATTAAAATATGCGATTGTTTTTGGGTCTTTGGGTATTTCTATTTTGATAGGAACTGTCATGGATGGATTTGGATATTTTATAGGTATGCTTTTTATCCTTTTAGGAACAGGATTTTGGTATTACAATGAAAAAATAAAGTAATCTAAGGCCGCCTGACTAGAGCATGACAGACCACCAACTTATTTCCTTAATCCTTAAAGGAGAGCCATCTCTGTATAAGCATATAGTGGATAGATATGCCAAAATGAGTTTTGCAGTAGCCTATAGAATAGTCAAAAATAGCGATGATTGTCAAGATATTGTGCAGGAATCATTTATAGCTGCTTATGATAACTTAAAAAATTTCAAGGGAGAATCTAAGTTTTCAACCTGGTTATATCGTATTGTAGTGAATAAAGCCTTGGCTGTGAAGAATAATCAGAAATATTTTGATGAAATTAGTGACATAGGGCAAAATCTGGAAGATTATAACGAAGAGATAGATACCAATAATGAGCAATTGGTGGCGCAAGCACTGCAAATACTTCAAGACAAAGAGCGGTTGATCATCGATTTATTTTACTTTCAAGATCAAAGTATAAAGGAAATAAGTCAAATTACCCAAGCTACCGAAGTGAATGTAAAAGTGATGCTGCATAGAGCTCGTAAAAAAATGAATGAGTATGTTCAGAAATCAATTAAATTTGCACACAATGAGTAATTTTAAGAAAATTATTGAGCAAGATATAGACCAAATTATCCCCATTCAATTCCATGAGAATATGAGGGATAGGGTCATGAAGTCTATAGATACCCCTAAAAAAAGTTTTCGAGTATCTTTTGCTGAGAAAAAAGACAATATTATTTTGTTTTTCACCTTGATATTTTGCATATTATTAATTTATTTTTTCGGATATAGTGAAAAATATAAGATAAGCATTTTCGTTCCTAAAGAATTGATATATAACTTTTTATTATACTCCTCATCCACTGTAGTTATCTTGATATTTCTTATCAATGACTACTTTGATCGAAAGAAAAAGATTCTCATTTAAAATTTATTCTTTATATTTGCACTCCCAAAATTTGAAGATTCAGAGATATGGCAAACACAAAAAATGCAAAAAAAGCGGCAAGAAAAGCTGTCAAAAGAAGATTATACAATCGATATTATGCTAAAACTACTCGTAATGCAGTTAGAGCAATATTGAACGAAAAAGACAATAATGCTCAAAAAGATAAATTATCTAGCGTCATTTCTCTAGTAGATAAATTAGCAAAAAGGAATATTATTCATAAGAATAAAGCGTCTAATATTAAATCTAAGTTGATGCGAAAAGTTCTCAAGGCTGCATAACCAAGATTTATTCACCCAATCTTAACATATAAAGCAAGTTCAAAATGAACTTGCTTTTTTTTTAAAAAAAAAATTACATTTGCCGAAAATTTAGAAAAAACTAAAAACGTTAATATATGAATAAAGAAAACGGAAGAGGTAAAGCTTGGCTCATGTTTGGTCTTGGCACTATAGCATGTTTAGCTGCACTAGTATTAGTACCACAGTGGGTGTGGATACCATTGCCATTTGCACTCACAGGTTTGACTATGGGATTTGATGCTATCTAGGTAACAAATCGAATGAAAATTTATACCAAAACCGGTGACGACGGAACTACCGCTCTATTTGGTGGTGAGAGAGTAAAAAAAAGTTACATTAGAGTAGAGGCCTATGGCAATATTGATGAACTTAACTCATTTCTAGGTGCATTGATTGAAAGTATAGAGAAAAACGATTTGAGATTGTATTTGGAAAAAATTCAACATATTCTATTTAATATAGGCTCCGTTGTTGCCACGGTAGATGAAAAGTTTATAGCCAAATTGCCACAGCTATTGGGTGAAGATATCACCAGCCTAGAAATGCAAATGGATAAAATGGAATCTGAATTAGCGCCTATGACTAATTTCATATTGCCAGGTGGACATGAATCGATAGCTAGAGCGCATATTTGTAGAACGGTATGTCGCAGGGCTGAAAGAAGTCTCGTAGCGTTATTGGATATCGAAACTTGCCATCCGTCCCTATACACAGCCCTACAGTTCTTAAACAGATTGAGTGATTATTTTTTTATATTATCCAGAAAATTAGCACAATTAAACGGGAAAAATGAAGTTATTTGGAAAAAAGAAGTCACACTTTAAACCATTAAAATAAAAAATTATCAAAATAAAAAATTAAACAAATATGTATTGGACACTTGAATTAGCTTCCTATTTAGAAGATGCCCCATGGCCAGCTACTAGAGATGAACTTATCGACTATGCTATACGCTCTGGAGCACCTGTAGCAGTTATCGAAAATCTACAACAACTAGAAGATGCCGGAGAAGAACAATATGAAGGCGTAGAAGATATATGGCCAGACTACCCTACACAGGATGACTTTTATTTTAACGAAGATGAATATTAATCTTTAAAATCAACATTTAGCCTCTCCTTTGAGAGGCTTTTTTTGACTTTATTGGTAATATCTATTGCACAAACTACAGAACTTGTCCAGGCATTTTGAAAATTAAAACCACCAGTGATACCATCAATATTAGTAATCTCTCCGATAAAATACATGTTAGGGACTAACTTCGATTCCATAGAATGACTATGTAAGTGTTCTATATCTATACCACCTGCTGTGACAAACTCTTCTTTAAATGTAGTCTTACCATTGACCTCATAAACTGTATTTATAAGTATCTGAATCAACTTATTGACATTTTTCTTCGAAAGTTCAGACCATTTTTTATCCGATTCTATTTCTGCTTTTACAAGTAAATATTCCCAAAATCGCTGAGGATACTTTTCTAGCCTCCGATTGGAAACTTTTGCCTGACTATTTTTTTCTATGACTGCTTCGATATCTCTCCTAACATCTAATTCCGATTTTTCTCCTGTCCAATTTATGGCAACCTGAAATTTATAATTCAATTCGTTAAGGACGAACGCACCCCATGCAGACAATTTTAAAATACCAGGGCCGCTGAGTCCCCAATGTGTTACCAAAACAGGACCTTGCTCTCTTAAATCTGAGCCCATTATCCTCACAGAAACATTCGGTACACTGAGCCCCATAAGTGAGGTTAAATCGCTTTCATTAATTTTAAATGTAAACAAAGAGGGTACAGGATCTATCGTTTCGATCTTCAAATTTTTATACAACTCTAATTCTCTTGGCTTTTGTGCTCCACCTGTAGCTATGATTAAAAAATCAGCCTGAATTTTTTTCTGATAAAAATGCAATAAGAAACCATCTTCTCCCTTAATTATGCTTGTAAGTTCATGATCAAACAAGACTTTGACATTATGTTTCGATAATTGACTAGTAAAACAGTTGATAATTGTCTGTGAATTATCAGTTACGGGGAACACTCTACCATCCTCCTCTGTCTTGAGTTTCACACCCTTCGATTCAAGCCATTTATACATATCTTTTGGAGAAAATACATCTAAGTTCTTTTTGATAATTTTTGAACCTCTTGGGTAGTTTTTGGAAAATTGAGCCTGGGAATGATAGTGATGAGTTACATTGCACCTACCTCCACCACTAATACGAACTTTTTTAAGCAGTTCGTTTGATTTCTCGTAAATGGTCACGAAGCAATCAAGTCTTTCTTGTAGTTGAATGGCACAAAATATACCTGCTGCCCCACCTCCAATAATCGCTATTCGTTTTTTAGACACTTTACACAGAAAAATAAAATGCAAGGTAACTAGAAAAATAGCATTTTATATTAATTTTTAGAATTACATTAATTTTATGATAAATAAAAATGTATTGTAAATTTGTTTTTAACAAAAAATTGAATTCTATTATACCAATATTACAAAAAATCAATCGTCGATTCTCTAAAGAATTTTACATAGGACTTGGAATCTGGACGATAAGTTTTTTCATGCCTTATATTATTTTAGGCTATGACTCATATATACGTATACATGATACGCTAGAAGGTGAGCTCGTATGGTTGCATATTTTAAAACACTCTGGCTATATGTATAGCCTGTCCAATGATATCAAACTCACCTCGATCATGGATGGTCTGCCGCGCAATGTACTTCCATCAGGCTATACTATTATCGCCAACTTATGCAATGCTTTTGATATTTTCTACGGTTATATCATAGCGCATTATTTATTCAAGACTATCGGTTTTATCTCATTCTATCTGTTTATAAAGCGTTATATGACCTTAAACTATATTTATGAGTCAGGTATCGTTTTTGTCTGCTTACTCTTAACTTCCATTCAATTTTTTACACCATTCGGTATTTCTATAATGGGCATGCCACTACTGGCTTATGGTTTCGCTAGATTATACTATCAGGAAGATTTCGGCATTACAGCTTTCATTTTTTTCATCTTCCCTTTCTGTTCTTCTTTTGTATGGTCTGGGATTGAAATCATTTTCCTTTTCAATGTCTATCTGATATACTTATTTTTTATCAAACATGATCACCTTAAAAAATGGATAGCAGCTTGGGCTTCTTTTATTCTAGGAACAGTTCTAGCCAATTTGCAATTTATCTATGGTATGTTATTTTTAAAAGAAGGATTTCGATCGCATAGAGTTGCATACTATCAGTTTAATGATGTTCCTAACATAGAGGCTAGTCTCACGGAGTTTTTCTCTTTTTTCTTCAGCACACATTATCACGTTTCTATTTTTGTCTCCACGCTTATTTTTGGAGTGTTTATTCTTAGCTACTATGGCATTAAAAAGAATCCATGGTCAAAAAGAATTTTTTTAGCTATTGTATTTATCGTTCTCTGGCAAGCTTTTTACAACTATATTGAATATTTTACGCAAAGTATCGTGTTTATAAAATCCTTTCGTTTCAACCGATTTGGTTTCCTACTTCCTTTTCTCTGGTTTTTGATTTTACTCATATCTCTAGACACTATTGCTCGTTTCCGCCTTCTGAGCAAGACTATTCCACTCATTCTAGGCACACAGTTTCTCATATTATTTCTTGCAAATGATGAAACCCAGCATAACTATAAAAAACTCTGGGGATTTGAAGATACCTTTCCTAGTTATCGTGAATACTTAGCTTTGAACCAATTCAAGAAAATTAAAAAAGTTATACCCAATACAGAAGACAATAAAGTCATTTCTCTAGGACTAAGCCCTACTATAGCCCAGTATCATGATTATGCTACCTTGGATGGATTGTTCTCTGTATATAACCTTGCCTATAAAAAAGAGTTCAGAAAAATCATGGAAAAGGAACTGCTAAAAAATCCGCTCATACGGGAAAAATTTGACACCTGGGGCAATCGTTGCTATCTCTATTCCGATGAATTAGGAGTAGAAAATGTTCAAAACTGTCAAAGTGCCCATGACAGTAAAAAAATCTATAATCTGGAAATCAATACAGAACAGATAAAAAAGCTCGGAGGACGGTATATATTCTCCGCCTGCGAAGTAAAAAATGCCACTGCACTGGGGCTTCATCTCATCCAGACCGTAGGCAGTAAAAAAGATTTTTGGAAAATTTATCTCTATAAACTATGACCGTACAGAAAGAAAAGTTGTTTTTTTGGATAATAATCCTCCTCTGTATTCTTTCCTTAGGATTGACTTTTTACACCTTTGTCATATTGCCTAAAACGAATATAGCGTTAGGGTCCTTTTTTTGATTTTTTCAATCATTATCAGATATTTTCTTTTAAATTTGTAGCTTATACCGTTAGGATATAGGATGTTTGAAAAGTTACAGGAAAGTATAGAAGCCTCGCTCAAAACGCTGAAAGGGCAGGGTAAAATAACCGATATAAATGTGGCAGCTACTGCCAAGGAGGTTCGTCGTGCATTAGTTGATGCCGATGTGAGTTATAAAGTAGCAAAAGATTTTACTGACAAAGTAAAAGATGAGGCCATAGGAAAAGGAATTTTGACTTCTGTTTCTCCTAGTCAAATGTTCATTAAAATCATGAATGACGCCCTCACCGAATTGATGGGTGGCAGTCAACAAGATATCAATATTACAGGTACTCCGCCGATCATTTTAATAGCTGGTTTACAGGGTTCTGGTAAGACGACTTTTACACACAAACTCGCATTCTACCTTAAAAATAAGAAAAAATTTAAGCCTCTTATGGTGGCAGCTGACGTCTATAGACCAGCAGCTATGGAACAATTGAAGGCACTAGGTGAGAAGATTAGTGTGCCGGTATATGTAGAAATGGAGAATAAAAACCCACTACAGATAGCTGAAAATGCTATCAAATATGCCAAGGAAAATAATTGCAACCTGATTATAGTCGATACAGCAGGTAGATTGGCGGTGGATGAGGCTATGATGAGGGAAATATCTCAATTGAAAAATGAACTAAAACCTTCGGAGACCTTATTCGTAGTAGATTCCATGACAGGGCAAGATGCGGTGAATACTGCTAAGGCATTTAACGATACCATAAACTTTGATGGCGTGGTACTTACAAAAATGGATGGCGATACCCGAGGTGGTGCAGCCTTATCTATTCGCTACGTCGTGGATAAACCTATCAAATTCATATCACAAGGAGAAAAAGAAGATTCGCTCGATATATTTCACCCAGATAGGATGGCGAATAGAATCCTCGGCATGGGTGATATTGTATCGCTCGTGGAGAAAGCTCAAGAGGTTTATGACGAGAAAAAAGCAAGGGAGTTATCCAAGAAAATAGCTAAAAGCCAGTTTGATTTCGATGATTTCCTAGACCAATTGGGGCAAATACGAAAGATGGGTAATATGAAAGATTTGATGAAGATGATACCTGGTGTAGGTAATGCTATGAAAGATATTGATGTGGACGAAAAACAATTTGTAAAAATTGAGGCCATTATTCAATCTATGACTCCGAAAGAGAGGGCAAATCCAGATATATTGGATATGAAACGAAAAATGCGTATCGCTAAAGGTAGCGGAAATAGTATTGAAAAGGTCAATGCATTTATCAAACAATTCGAGCAAATGAAGAAGATGATGAAGCAAATGCAAAATTTCACCCCAGGAAGAAGGTAATTGATTGGATGACGTGATGATATGGAGATGTGATGATGTAATAATTTGAAAAAAAGATTGAAATGATGATTTGTGAATGAGAAGATACGAGGTTGATATGATTTATTTAATTTCAATTATTCTAACTGTTATCTATTCACCGACGACTGACCATTAAATAAACTGATAACTGAACAAACTTTTAACTGAATAAACTAAATATATGGCAGAAAGATTAAATTTACCAAGAATGAGCGACACTATGGAAGAAGGTGTCATAGCGAATATGCTCATTAAAGTAGGCGATGTCATCAAAGCTGGTACAGTAGTAGCAGAGGTAGAGACTGATAAAGCTACTATGGATTTTGAAAGTTTCCAATCTGGTGAGGTACTTTATGTTGCAGCAAAATCTGGCGATTCTGTGCCTGTCAATGGATTATTGGCCATATTAGGTAAAAAAGGTGAAGATTTTCAATCCTTGCTAAGTGATACTGCACCTACTACTCCTCCGGCTAAAGAAGAGTCCAAGGTAGAAGCGGGGGCTTCTGTTGTTCAAACAATCTCTTCTGCTCCGACTGCCGAACCAGTAAGCTCTGCGGACCAACGCATCAAGGCTAGTCCATTGGCTAAAAGTATAGCCAAAGAGAAAGGAATAGATCTTACTAACCTAGTGGGAACTGGCGAAGATGGAAGAATAGTGAAAAAAGATGTTGAGACCTATCAAGGTGGCTCTAGTTCGGCAAATAGTAGCGGAAATATATTGAAAAATCTACCTATAGGTCAGGAGTCATTTGAGGAAATTCCACTTTCACAAATGCGCAAAGTCATAGCTAAGAGATTGGCCGAATCTATGTACACTGCCCCGCATTTCTACCTGACAATAGAGGTCAATATGGACAATGCTAAGTTGGCTCGTGAACAAATGAATGCTATATCTCCTGTGAAAATTTCATTTAACGATATGGTCATTAAGGCTTGTGCCTTAGCATTGAAAAAACATCCTTATGTAAATGCTTCCTGGCTAGGAGATAAAATTAGAATCAATCATCATGTCAATATTGGTATGGCTGTGGCTGTGCCTGATGGGTTGGTAGTACCTGTAATCCGAAGTGCCGATATGCTCAGTCTGAGCCAACTAGCAGCTAGTAGTAAATCCTTTGCCGAAAAAGCTAAAAACAAACAAATACTTCCCGACGATATGAAAGGAAATACTTTTTCTATTTCTAATCTAGGTATGATGGGCATCGAGGAATTTACAGCTATAATCAATCCACCCGATGCATGTATATTGGCTGTAGGCGCTATGAAAGATATCGCTGGTGTGAAAAATGGTCAAATAGTACCGACTTCTGTCATGAAAATGACGCTCAGCTGTGACCATCGTGTCGTAGATGGAGCTGTAGGTTCTGCTTTCCTAGCTGATGTGAAGAAGTATTTGGAGAGTCCTGTAAGTATGTTAGTGTAGGGTATATCCATCACATGATATAAAAGCACTTTATTATCAGGTGAGAACATTACAAAATTAAAATCTTGTTATCTTAGTTCCTTTGCGTTTTTGTAGCAAAACCAACCGATCTTGAAAAAGCTCCTCGATTTCTTTACTTTTAAAAAACTAGATTGGTATGTGGTCAAGCAGTACGTTGGGCCTTTTATTATTACCTTTCTATTAGCATGGTTTGTCCTTATCATGCAATTTCTGTGGGTATATATCGATGATCTTATTGGTAAAGGTATAGACAACGAAAACTTATTTAAGTTTATATGGTACACCTCGTCTACCCTAATCCCTAGCGCCCTGCCTTTAGCTATACTATTGAGTAGTATTATGACCATGGGAAAGTTTGGTGAAAATTCCGAGCTTACCTCCGCCAAGGCAAGTGGAATTTCTTTATTTCGCTTTTTTAAAAGCACCATTATATTCTCTATTTTTGTTTCACTCTTTGCCTTTTATTATTCTAATTATATTTTCACTAAAACCAAGGCTGTAGCGATCACTATGTTGAGCGATATTCGAAATTTAAAGCCTACCTTACTTATTAAACCTAAGCAGTTTTATAATGGTATCAGCGGTATGAGTATATTGGTTGATGGAAAGGATGAAAAAACTGGCACATTATATGGACTCAAGATTTATGACCATACTAAGGGGACTGGCAATCAAAGTCTATTAATTGCTCGATCCGCTCGTATGTTGCAAAGTGATGATGGCAAGGTACTCATTTTTCGGATGGATACCGGGGTTATGTATAAAGAGGTCGCCAGTAATTCTTACGATGACGTTAAATATCCGCACTATGAATGGAGATTTTCAAACTATGACAAACGATTTGATCTAACTCAGTTTAAGTTAGCGGAAAATATGAGCAAAAATCCAGATGATGCCAGGTTTTCCATGAATATGACTCAGCTCAATACCAATATGGATTCATTTAAAAAAGAAATGAAAACCATGAATGCCAAATTTGATTCACAGTTTTTAAAATTGAATCCCAGTTTTGTCATTCTTTCCAAGCCAACTTTCCTTGTTAAATTGAGTGATAGTATAGCCAAGCTAATACCAGAAGATACTAGTAGATTTAAAACCATTACCAGCAATAGACTCCGAAGTATAAAGAACCATCTATTTACATACAATTCAGACTTCGGATATATTCGTAGCAATAACCAGCTACTCAAGGTGGAATGGCATAGAAAATTTACTCTGGCCATATCTTGTCTTGTACTATTTTTTGTAGGAGCACCATTAGGAGCTATTATAAAGAAAGGAGGAATTGGCCTACCTATGTTTATCTCTATTATTTTGTTTATCACCTACTACATGTTAACAAAAATTGCGGGAGAATTGGCCCAACAAGAGAAAGTAACTCCGTTCTTAGGCATGTGGTTTAGTACTATTTTATTTCTTCCTTTAGGTATTTTTCTAACATATAAAGCTATGAATGATAGCCAGTTGATGAATATTGAAGGCTTTGCTAACTGGGTAACAGAGAAATTTTCTAAGAAATATGTTAACCCAAAATAGAAGATTTTTTCTAGTTCTCGTTGCGCTATATGCTATAATTATGCAGAGCTTTATTCTACTTACCAACAAAGGATGGGAAATACTTTACTTCTGTTATAATAGGAAAACTTTTTTGACGGAATTCTTTAAAACAGCTACATATCTAGGAGAATGGGTTGGTCTAGCAGGAATTGCCTTATACCTATTGCTGAAAAATAGAAGAGCTCTACTAAGTGCTTTAATGGCCTTCATCCCAATAGATTTATTTTTAGTTTATCTTAAGAAAACTCTAGACTTTCCTAGACCCCTCTTGTATTTTAAGCAAGGAGAAATAAATCCAATTCCGGATTTTCAGCCTTTATATAACCATAGTATGCCATCAGGACATACCTTTACAGCATTTTTTTGTATGTCATTTCTTATTTTCTTTTTTAATCTCAATCGGTCCTTTCAGGTACTTTTTTTCACAATAGCCATAATGGTAGGAATATCAAGAATGTATCTTATGTGTCATTTTAAAGAAGATGTATTTATTGGTAGTATTTTAGGTATCATTGCAGGAATTTTATCCGTTATAATTTACGAAAAAGGGTTGAAAAAGGTATGAATTTCGAGCAAATTAATGAGCTGATTCAGGAAGATTTAAATTCCTTAAATACCATGATGAAGTCGGAGTTAAAGAGTGAAATTCCGCTTTTAAATCTAATTACAGATTACCTATTAAAAATGAAAGGCAAACAGATAAGACCCATCTTGGTTTTTCTGTCAGCAAAGATTCAAGCACCGACTAATCACTCAACCATATTATCCGCTGTTATGATAGAACTCCTTCATACGGCTACCTTGGTTCACGATGATGTAGTAGATGAGGCTGAAACTCGGAGAGGATTTCTATCTATAAATGCAAAATGGAAAAACAAAGCAGCAGTCTTACTTGGTGATTATATGCTTTCTAGAGGCTTACTACTAGCATTAGATAATGGTGAATATAATCTGCTACAAATAATATCGAGTGCGGTAAAGGAAATGAGCGAAGGGGAGCTATTACAAATAGAGAAGGCTATGAAACTAGATATAACGGAAGATGTATATTATAATATTATATCCAAGAAAACCGCTTCTTTAATTAAAACAGCTTGCCTTGTAGGTAGTCATTCTGTGAGCACGGATAATGAAAAGAATCGCTTACTAGGTGAAATTGGATACAACATAGGAATGGCATTTCAGATAAAAGATGACTTGCTCGATTTAGGAAAAGATGAAATAGGAAAGCCATTGGCTATAGATATAAAGGATCAGAAAATGACTTTACCACTTATACATACCTTACAAAAATCAAGCTGGTGGATAAAAACAAAACTAATGACCGCAATACGTTTTAAGCGTAAAAATCCAGACACCATTCAAAAAATAATATCTACTATAGAGAATAACGGTGGGTTGATATATGCAGAAAAACGCATGAATGAGTATGCTGACAAGGCAAAAGAATTATTACTAAACTTTGATGACAATATCTATCGAAAAGCTTTTGAAGCTTTAATAGACTTCACTGTGCAACGAAGAAAATAGTTAGCTATAGGTTTCTCAAGTTTTTTTTTCATTTAGATTGAGCCACTAACTTTTTTTTGGCCCATTCCTAATGATTTATAAATAATTTTAAGCAATAACATTACTGCTACCCCTGGTGTTCCATAGTTGCTAATAACGAGTAGATTTCTCAAATACATGAACAAGTTATACATCTGTTCATATTTGAGAAAAACTGGTGTAGCCTGATCAGGCATAATGTCTCGCAGCTCCATATTCTCAGCGAGTGCCACTATTTTTTGACCTTCAGACCAAATGACAAATCCTACAAAAAACAAACCACAAGCAAAAGCTACCCGCCAATATGGGTTTTTAAACAAAACTACTGCATCATAGAATACAAACCACCTTGCAAATTGCATTAAAAGGGTAAATGATATCAACCCTAATGGTAAAAAACGATATGGAATAACGTTATGAATCGGGAACCATATAAGCCAAGCGATTAAAATGGTTACTGACCATATCACTATTTCTCTTAAAATCTGTTTTATCATGAGACAAAATTAGAATAGATTTTCAAATTAGTTCCAATCATTTCATCAAAATCTAGTACTTTTCGCATTATAAACTAAACCCACATTTTTAAATATTTATACTTTATGTTTTTATTAGCAGAAAGTGGAAGTTCTAAAACGCAATGGCGGCTTATATCAGGTGAAAAAATCAAAGCAGCTGAAACCAAAGGAATTAATCCATTCTTTGTCACAGAAGAATTTGTCATAAATGAATTGAAAAATTCAGAACTAGCCAATTTTCAAAATGATATTACTCGTATCGTGTTTTATGGTGCTGGGTGCTCACATGAGGGGCGCAATAATTTCCTGAAAGGAATCTTTAAATCTTATTTTAAAAATGCGAATGATATTTTAGTTGATCATGATTTACTAGCTTCGTGCATAGCCCTTTTCGGAAAAGGCGATGGTATAGCTTGCATCATAGGCACTGGGTCCAATAGTTGCGTTTATGAAAATGGAGAAATCACCCATAATGTGCCAGCACTAGGCTATGTTATGGGAGACGAGGCATCGGGCGCATATATAGGCAAGGAAATTCTTAAGAATTATATCTATAAAACTCTCCCTAAAGAAATCCATGATTATATCTTGGAAAAATACGAAATAGACAAAGAAGATATATTTGACGCTGTCTATAAAAAAGACCTGCCGAATCGATTCCTAGCTAGCTTTGCTCCTATTGCCAGCCATTTTAAAACTCACCCATTTATTCAGGAAATTATTCTCCGAGGATTTGATGAATTTATACGTTACCATATAATCTGCTATCCAGAATCTAAAAAATTACCCATAAGTTTTGTCGGTTCAATAGCTTTAGTTTTCAAGGAGGAACTGACATTAGCCATGCAAAAATATGATTTAAATATTACGAATGTAGATGCCAATCCTATCGATGCCTTGATTCAGTATTACACAAAATAAAGAGGTCATTTCAACTACCCCCTTATGGTAAAGAAATGACCCCTTAATAATGGATATAGATTGCCTATATCGTAAAAAATAAATAAAGGCGTGCACCATGCTAAACCCCAAAAGTACACGCCAAACAGCTCTTGAGGAAATAGAAACTGTCATCGAGTACAAAAATGAGGAGAATAGATATTTATTTTATGACATTTGAACGACAAAAGTCATAAAATTACAGTTGAAAAATGCACTCATGTAATTAACTTACAAACACTTAAGTCGATTTAAAATGAAAATTTTTGAATTACTAAATAGTCTAACTCCTGAAGATAAAAAAGCACTCAAAAGGACTTTTTTTTCTGTCAATAAACAACTGTCTTTATTATGGGAGGAAATACATTCAATAAGTGAGAGCGAATTTCAAGAAAACAAAGGGAAGCTCTTTAGAAAAGTATTAGGCAAACCTATGAATGAAAGTTCTGAAAAGCAATTAAAAAATCTCTTAACAGAGTTGTTTCATTTGGTTAGAGGCTATATAGGTGATTTATGGCTGCAAGGAACTGAAAACGTAGAACTCAATAAATGCATCAACTATCTTAATACTCTAGGGTTAAGACAAGCAAATGATCTATTCGAAAAAGAATGGAATTATTATTTTAATCAGTTTAGCTCTAGTTTATATTATTTCGGCCTAAGCAAATTATACTTTGTAAAATATAGTCAAACAATTCGGAATCCTAAAATGTATCAAGAAGCTATAGAATGTCTGAAAACATCTTACAAGTATAATCAAATGGCTTATTTAGAAGAATCAGCGAATCTGAGTTATACTGCATTAAATTTTAACTACTTCAAAGAAATTTATGGAATCGATGAGGTTTTATCTATGCAAACGTTTGAGCTACTAAAAGAAGAAACCATATCGAGTTTTAGCAATCCTATAGATAAAGCTATTCAACTCATTGAAGAAAAAAAACCGCAAGTAAAATGGGGTATAGTTCTAGAAATATTCACCCTTCTTATAAATGAAAAATCGAAATATCGTCCTTCCATCAAGTTTAAGCTAGGGCAAAGTATTTTTAATTACGCCATCATGTTAATATATGAGGAAGAATTAGATAAAGCAGAAGAAATATTTCTATTCATTGAGAAAAATGAACTCATAAAACATGCAGTAGCAAACGAAACTGTCTTTTATTTCAACTATTCTTCCTTGTTGCTCAAAAAAGGACAATTTGAAAAAGCCCTCGCATATCAACAGCGCGTCATGGGTAATATGGAACATGTACCTATGGCTAAGAAAACTCAATTTTTGATTCGTGAGAAATATCTTCAAATACTAAATAACCAATACGATGACATATACACGACTTTATCAGAACTACAACCCCACCTTTTTAAAGAAGACCAAATGCTATATGTAAGGGCACTAATCATTATATACTTAATAGATACAAATGATTTAGAGTCAGCTTATAGAGAATGCGAAAATTCAAAGCGAATGCAACATTTCAATTCAGAATTAGCAAAAGATGAGTCCGATATAATAAACTTTATTTGTAAACTTCTATCTTTTCAGCTCAAAGAGAAGATTAGTAAGGTAAAGTTTAACAAAATACATAGAGATATTTTAGAAAGCCGCGTCTGGACCAAATCAAGCAATCTTTTAAAAATTTGGTTAGAAAAATATTTAGCTAAACTCAATGCAAAGATGCCTGATAATTAGTATCATTTGAATGTAGAGGTCTTTTATAGACAGAATCCCAAGAAAATCTTGTTTCCTTTTTAAAGATTTTATCTACAAGAGGCATCAAAATCCCTGCAATGGCTAAAGCAAAAAACGACGCATAGGTAACCATAAACAAAGAGCTCAAGACAAATGTGCATAATACAATTGTAAATACCCATAATAATCTGCCTATTCTGCTATTAGGGCTTGAGAGGGGATCCGCTAAGAGTATAAGTGCGTAGATGACAAACCACAAATCTTTCCAATCTACATTATTTATAACGATGTCAAATAATGAAAAAATAAAGGTTAAGATATAATGTATGACAAAGTAAAACAATAGAATATCGACTTTTTTAACATTGCTTCTATAGAGAATGAGAAGAATTCCTAAGACTACGACCACCAATAAAAAAACGTCTAATCGGAGCGTGGTAATAAATGCCTGCTTAGTGAATAACATCATAAAAACTAATCCAAAATTCGCTGGATTGAAGAGGTGTTTCCCTTCATACTGAAAAATATATTTCGAGGATACTGCAAAAAAGGAAAGCATTCCACAAATAAAAATAAATTCTGTGCGTATGAGTAATCCAAGCAACATGGTGGTTATTATGGTACTAATAGAAGCATTCACAGGAATTTTAAAAGCCAAGCAAAAGAGAGTCTGAGTAAGCAACCCAAATAAAAAAATAGCTAATAATTTATTATAATCAAACTGCCAGCCTAATATCTGTGATCCATAGATATAGACAAACATTAATAGTAAAATCATTAACAAACGATTATCTAATCGCATAATTATTATAAAATATCTACAAAAATAGTCAGAAGAACCTTTCTCAAAAATAAATAAATGTTATTCTTTCGTTGTAACTACTTTCCATTCTCTAAAACAACTGAATAAAAGAATCCATTTTGATGTAAAGAATATATTTTTACCTCAAGTATGAGCCAGAGAATAGAGAGACTAGAAAAGCTAAATAAGGCTTTAGATATAGAATTTCAGCACGAGAAAATCATTTATGAAGAAACCTTAAGAAAACTATCTATCAAAGAATTAGTCGAGAAAGGACTCGCATGGTATCCTCTCAAAATCAATGAAACAGGATTTACTGTAGGAGAATACCCGTATCTCACCCTAGAAATAGCTGAAGATAAATTGGTGTCCCACCAGTTTAAAAGTGGCTCCATGATACGTTTTTTCCAAAATAACGATGGCAATATTCACACTCACTCTGTGCGCGGCAATGTCTATTATATCTCAAGTAACCAGATTAAAATCATATTAGAAGAAGATGATTTCCCAGACTGGTACCAAGATGGTAAAATAGGTATCGCATCAGATTTTGATGAAAAATCATTTAAAGAAATGCGTTTGGCACTAGCTGAAGTCGAGAAAGCAGGAGATTCCACGACATTAGCGCAGTTGAGAGATAAATTTTATAGACTGCGAGCGACTTCACCTATACAAGCTACACCATTTACACCTCGTAATTCTTCCCTCAACGCAAGCCAAATCCATGCCATTGAGCATATTTTGGGAATGGAAGATTTTCTCATCATTCATGGACCACCAGGCACTGGAAAAACAACGACACTCATTGAAGCTATCTACCAACTCAGCAAAAAAGAAAGCCAAATTCTCGTTTGTTCGCCTAGTAATAGTGCGACCGATTTGTTAGTGGAGAAATTATCTTCTATTGGTCTAAAAACACTACGGATAGGAAATATTTCTCGTGTCAATGAAGCGGTATTATCTCAAACATTAGATGCTAAAATCGATTCATCTCCTGAAATTTTAGAAATTAAAAAACTGCGAAAAAAAGCTGATGAATTTCGAAAGATGGCGAATAAGTATAGACGCCAATTCGGACCAGAGGAAAGGGAGCAACGAAAATTGCTATTACAAGAAGTGAAAGAAATCCATAAACACATTCGATGGATTGAAGATTATCTTGTCAAAAAAATCTTAGAAGAATCACAAGTAATCTGTACTACCTTAGTCGGCAGTCAGCAGAACTATCTCAAGGATATGAAATTTCATACAGTAGTTATAGATGAAGTCTCTCAAGCCCTTGAACCTGCCACGTGGATTCCTATTTTAAAGTCGGCAAAGGTCATCCTCGCAGGAGACCCATTTCAGCTGCCCCCTACTATTAAGAGCCATGAAGCAGAAAAACAAGGACTATCTACAACCCTTATGGACATAGGATTTCACGTGAAGAATAGAGTATTTCTTCTCGACACACAGTATCGGATGAAAGAAGAAATCATGGGATTTAGCAATCTCGTATTTTATGAAAACAAACTGAAAGCCGCACCCAATACAAGAGTACATTATTTTCAGATTCGTGAGATGCTCTACCCCACCCTACAATTTATAGATACGGCTGGCTGTGGCTTCGATGAAAAAAAACAAGACAACTCGGATAGCCTTTTCAATCCTGAAGAATGTAAATTATTATTTGACTATCTAAGCAAGCTTCTCCTCGAACTCAAATACCAATACGATCACTTGAGCATAGGTGTCATAGCACCCTACCGAGGTCAGGTGGAGTATATGAAAAACTTTGACCGGGAATTTTCCCAACTCAAACTAAACTACAATATCGATATCTCCACAATAGACTCTTTCCAAGGACAGGAGCGCGATATCATCTGCATCAGTCTCGTACGCTCGAATGACGAAGGGAGTATAGGATTTCTCAAAGACTACCGACGTATCAATGTAGCACTTACCCGTGCAAAAAAAATGCTAATCGTCTTTGGCGATAGTGCTACCCTCTCTCAAGATGATTTCTACAATCAATGGCTGGACTACTGCCATTCCCATAATGCTTATAAAAGTGCATGGGAGTTTATGGAGTAGTAATTTCCTATCTCAACTATTTTTGCACAGAAATCAATACTTGAAAGAGACAAGACCTCGCTTACATATTTGCAAGAAGTCCTTATTGTGGAACTCCGCTAGGAGATAAAACTCATATTATCTATTAATCTCACCCCTTCTAACCACCCTGCAAAGAGAACAATATAATTGATGTCATCTTCCCATTTGATCATATTCACTTCGGATAAATCATGGGCATTTCGTAGCACAAGGTATTCGATGTCCCAGAATTCTTGGGCTAAGTATTCCATAGCTGCACTATCTAAAACCTCGAGTGGGCTCTTTGTATTTTTATTCTCAATGATAGAACGAAGCGCAAGATAAATGTCTCCAGCACGCATTTTTCCCTCTTCTGATAGTCGCATGTTTCGACTACTCATAGCCAAGCCATTGGCTTCACGTAGAGTAGGACAACCTATGATATTTATGGGCATTTTTCTATCTCTCACTAGTTTTTCTATGACTTTTACTTGTTGAAAATCTTTCAAGCCCATAAATACCTTATCGGGAGACACCGATAGAAAGAGTTTTTCCACAATTGTGGCTACTCCTTGATAATGCCCTGGTCGTTTAGCACCTTCAAGAATCGTGTCAAGATAACCAATGTCAAAAGGTAGGACTTCTAATATCGAATTTTGGTACATTTCCTCAATATCAGGCAGAAACAAAATATCGCAGCCAGAATTTTCAAGCATGTAGCTATCGACCTCTTGCATGCGCGGATATTTATCATAATCATTCTGATTATTAAACTGAGTAGGATTGACAAAAATACTAGCTACCGTTATATCACACTCCATTTTGGATCGTAGAATGAGGGATAAATGACCTTCATGAAGCGCACCCATAGTCGGCACAAAGCCGATAATTTTACTATTTCTTTTTATTTCTTGGATATGGTGTTGAATATCTTCAACTTTATGGAATACTTGCACGTAATAGGGTTAATTTATCTCAAATTAAAATCGATATCATTCTGTGAGAAAGCTGCTCATGGTTTGTTATTACAATACGATGTCTTCGACATTTTTCTATCAAAACGTGACTAACTTCATAAAGCATTCACTCATTATCTGATCATTTTCCACTTTAATTCATTTAAGCGCCACTTTTTGTCACTTCACTTTTTTACATTTGCATCGTTGATTTTAGCAAAAATATTAATTTACTTCCAATAGAAATTGATTAATTTTGTCAGACTCAGTAAAGCAATTCATAAAATTAAAAACAACTATTTATGTCAGATTTAACACAAAAGCTAAAAGCATTAGAAAGCACGATAGGTGTACTGGAGAAGTCTTATGGAAAAGGAACCATAATGCGTCTGGGTGATGCAAAAGTGATATCCGTCGATACCGTGCCATCTGGGTCAATTGGTCTAGACTTATCTCTAGGTATAGGAGGATATCCAAAGGGACGTATCGTAGAGATCTATGGACCAGAATCATCAGGTAAGACGACATTGGCTATACATGCTATAGCCGAAGCACAGCGCAAAGGAGGTATTTGTGCCATAATTGATGCCGAGCATGCATTTGATAGAACCTATGCCGAGGCTTTAGGTGTAGATACAAATAATTTATTTATATCACAGCCAGATAATGGTGAACAGGCATTAGAAATAGCAGACCATTTAATACGAAGTGGAGCTATTGATGTCTGTGTTATTGACTCTGTAGCAGCATTAGTGCCGAAAAGTGAGCTAGAAGGAGAGATGGGTGATAGTAAAATGGGGCTTCATGCGCGTTTGATGTCCCAGGCTCTGAGAAAGCTAACTGGTTCTATCAATAGAACGAATAGCTGCTGCATTTTTATCAATCAATTAAGAGAAAAAATCGGAGTTATGTTTGGTAATCCTGAGACCACTACTGGAGGTAATGCTTTGAAATATTATGCCTCTGTGAGATTAGATATACGAAGAATTGCCCAAATAAAAGATAAAGAGGGAGAGATTATTGGGAATAGAACCAAGGTCAAAGTCGTGAAAAATAAGGTAGCCCCTCCGTTCAAAGTGTGTGAATTTGATATCATGTATGGAGTAGGTATTTCGAAAGTAGGTGAAATTGTTGACTTCGGTACAGAACTCGATATCCTAGAAAAAAGCGGTTCATGGTATAGCTATGAAGGCACGAAAATAGGGCAAGGAAGAGATGCCGTGCTGCAGTTTTTAGCGGATAATCCAGAGGTAGCCAAAGAAATTGAAAATAAGATAAAGCTAAAAGTAGGAGGTTCCTCACCTATCGTAGAAGAGCAGACAGAATCGAAGACCGAAAAGTCAAAGTAGGAATACTTTCATGTTTATTAAATTTAAACTAGAGGATTGGCAAAAACATTTTTTTGTTTTTGCCAGTTTGTTTTTTCTAGTCATACTTTTTATAGTCCCTGAAAGATGCCACTATGATGATAGAGTATGCTGGCTTAGGTGGATAAGTTATATCAAAACTTCTGGACTACTGAATGTCTACAATACGGATACAGAATACTTGCCTGCCTTTCAGTATTTATTGTATCTTTATTCTCAATGGAAGGATAGTATTGATGAGTTGACACTAAATATTAAATACTTCAAACTCGTTATTTTCCTTTTCCACCTTGGATCCAGCTATATGGTCTTTCATTTTTTGCGTAAATTTTCTCCGCTAGTTAATAGTTATTATGGCATATTTTATCTTTTGAATATTGCTGTTTTACATAATACTTTAGTTTGGGGACAGGTAGATGAAATCATTTCTTTCTTTATGGTTATGAGTTTATATTTTCTATTGAAAGAAAATACACGCATGGGGTTGATATCATTTTTATTAGCGCTTAATTTTAAATATCAGGCTATTGTTTTTACTCCAGCTATTCTATTCCTATTGGTACCAATATACTGGCATGGAGATCGAAAATCTATTCTTTCTGATTTCATATATTTGGTAATTATCCAAACTATTATCTTCTTACCTTACATACTCCATGGTAAATTGGGCGATATCTGGAGAGTTATAGCTACCTTGGTCGATAGCCAACCTTATATCTCGGCTAACGCTTATAATATATGGTTCGCATTTATAGGAGGAGAGGCCAGATGGATGAAGGATTCTGAGATTTTGTATGGATTTAGCTATAAGACTTGGGGACTGGCACTCTTTTTTATTTTTAGCTTTCTTTCATTATGGCCACTATTTGTTTGGAGTCTTAAAAGAATTTTAGGTAAAACAAGTAATACTATAAATCATGATCTAGCTATTCTTAGCTGGGGTATTTTACCGCTTATTTTTTTCTTTTTCTGCACTCAAATGCACGAACGTTATGCACATGCTGCCATCATCTTTTTAGTTATCTATTCCATTAGGTCTAGTAAATGGCATATCGGTTTATTGGCGAGTTTAGCCTATCTATTGAATGTGGAGGATGTTTTAAAGAGTTTATCTTTTCAAAACTATAATGTACTTTTATTAAGAAGTAAGTTTATAGCATTGTTGTTTTTCATTGTCATTCTGTCTTGTTTATATGAGATATACAAAATAGCAGTTGCGGAAAAACTTTTGAAAGTTAAAAACTAATATTTTTACTTTTTTCGCCGTTTAGACTTTAGCATATTTATGCCTCTATTCATTTCATATCCAATAAGTATAGCGAGTGCGTTCCAGTATAGCCATATAAGCATAAAAATTAAGACTCCTAGGGATCCATAGATTTTATTGTAGTTGCCAAAATTTTTGATGTAGTAAGAAAATAAAACCGATACCAACACAATCATAGTCGTAGCAACAATAGAACCAGGAGTAAACACTTTAAATCTCTCTGGTCGCACGATAGGTCCTAGATAATATAATATGGAAATTACAAGAAAATTTAAAGTGATACTTATACTATATCGTAACAAATCTATTAACAATACTAAAACATGTCCATCATAACTGAAAAAGTCAAATAGTTTTTGCATGATGAATTTACCTAATACAAGCAAAACAATAGTCAAAACGAATAAAACAAGAACGACAATTGTAATAACAATAGATAATAGTTGATTTTTTATAAACAATTTGCCCGAGCGAATTTCAAAATGCACATTGAAAGATTGCATCATAGTTACTACTCCGTTTTTCATGAAGAAAATTATCAATAAAAAACCAATCGATAGAATACCGCCTTTGGGTCCATTCATTACCTCATGTATAATAGGTTTAAATAACTCGATCATCTGCTGGTTCGGAGACATTTTATTGAGATACCCCAATATATTTTCTGTGAGTTCTCTACTCTTTGGTAAATAGGAAAGTAAGCTAAATAAAAAAACAATCGAAGGGAAAATAGCAAGGAAAAAGCTATATGCAATGGCTTTGGCACGCAATATCATTATAGGAGAACGAATCTCTCTAATAACTAGACCTAAGACCTTATGAATAGGAACTCTCTCAAATCCTGGAAGAGTCAATCGCTTAAAAACCGACATGAAATTTAGTTCTTCTGAACTCTTTTTACAATGTCACCTTTGTCTGAATAAGCTTTGATAAAATAATAACCGCTTGGCAAATCTGAGAAGTCCAATTCTCCTTGTCCATCGCGCTCCATTACTTTATTGCCTAATAAATTATAGACTTCTACTTTCCTAAGTTCAATTTCGCATTGAACTCTGGCCTTTTTGACAATAGGCTGCGGATAAATACTAAGACTATTGATACCGTCCTTGTCCGCAAGGGTAAAGGATACCAATGTAAAAGTTAAACCAAGAAATATTAAAAGCCTTTTCATCGTCATAATCAAACTTGAAGCAAATATAGTGAAAAAAAATGACAATTCAAGATTTCAAACAATTTTTAGTTGGCTTTTCGCTAGAATTTAACAATTTGTCTTAATTTTAGTACAAAAAAACGGATATATAAAAATATAAGAGTAGGTAGTACCACAAAACTTGCTTTATGAAACAACCAAGCTCCTTGAAAATCAAAATGGATCATTCGCATGCATGCACGTGTCATACCGCACCCTGGGCAATTGACCCCTGTGACAAGAGTAAATAAACATAGCGTTGGTCCATTATCAAAGAAATCCTTTGGCAAAAAGAGCAGAACCAAAGGTAGTATTGTCATACCTACTAGTATCGCTATATTCTTGAAAATAAATTTGTTAGTCAATATTGTTTGAGATTTTAAAACAAAGATAACGAAATAGGAAAAAGGAATTTAGCTTCTCACCATTTAAATCTTGTTAAACTCAAAATAAACATTAGAAGCCACAGCGTGGCGAACTATATGATTAAGTTGTCCCGAAAAGCCTTCTGGACGATTTAGAATATGTTTCAATCCCGTACGTACGAGATTGAAATACAAATTCTTAATCGATTCTGCATTTTTATAATGCGGAATTTGGATTAAGGCTTCATAATTGCAGTAAAATTAAAGTCAGAAATATCGTTTTAGTTTCTTGAGAATTACTAGATTTGCGGATACAATAATTAATTGAATGAATTCTTATATTCCTATACTTCTCGCTAGCATCGTTTCTATTGGGTTTGTTGTTTTGACCCTAGTTGGCACACATTTTTTAGGTCCTAAGCGACATTCAAAAGCTAAGAACGAAGCGTTTGAATGTGGAATAGAAAGCCAAGGAGATGCCCGATTTCCCATTTCTGTAAAATATTTTTTAGTTGCTATCCTTTTTGTCTTATTCGATGTAGAAGTAGTATTCTTTTACCCATACGCAGTTAACTTTCTTGATATGGGCTGGCAAGGCTTTTATGCTGTTCTCATTTTTGTGGCTTTCTTTCTCTGTGGCTTTTACTATGTAATAAAGAAAGGAGTTTTGGATTGGAATAAATAGAAGTGTTAAAGTAAGTTTTATTGAAATATAAAATATGAATCAGTTAGATAAAATTAAAACAGAACAAATCGAGTCCTACCAAGGTGAAGGATTTATGCTTACAAAATTTAGCGAAGCTATTGGTTTAGCTAGAGCTAATTCGCTTTGGCCGCTGCCTTTTGCTACATCATGCTGTGGCATTGAGTTTATGAGTACTATGGGTCCGAATTATGATTTAGCACGTTTTGGGTCAGAACGATTAAGTTTCTCGCCTCGTCAAGCGGATATGCTTATGGTTATGGGTACTATCGCTAAAAAAATGGCACCAATACTTCGTAAGGTATATGAACAAATGGCAGAACCACGTTGGGTTATTGCAGTGGGTGCTTGTGCCAGTAGCGGTGGTATTTTTGACACATATTCTGTGCTGCAGGGTATCGATAGAGTCATACCTGTGGATGTCTATGTCCCAGGCTGCCCTCCTCGTCCAGAGCAAATCATAGAAGGAGTTATGAAGATTCAGGAATTATCAAAATCGGAATCTATTAGACGAAGAAATATGCCTGAGTATAAAAAATTACTAGATACTTATAATATTGATTAGAAATATGCCAACGAACGAGGAAGTATTGAATGAACTTCAGTCCAAATTTGGAAATAAAGTTTTAAAATCAGAAATAGACTATGATACCTTGATTGTCGAGGTCAATCGCGAAGCTGCATATGATGTATTGCAATATTTAAAAAATGAATCAGCAACAAAGCTTGATATTTTAACGACTATGTGTGGCTTGCATTTTCCAGAAAAGAAAGACGCAGAGCTAGGAGTCATGTATCAAGTGAAAAACTTAGTCTCGGGCTATAGTCTTCGTGTGAAAGCATATTTTCCGATTTCAAATCCTAAGATAAAATCGGTTACAAGTCTATTCCCATCTGCCAACTGGCAAGAGCGGCAAGAATATGATTTCTTCGGAATAGAATTTGAGGGTCATCCTAATCTTAAACGCATTCTAAATGTTGACGATATGGACTATTTCCCAATGAGAAAGGAATATAAGTTGGAAGATGCGACAAGAGATGATAAAGAAGATAAGTATTTCGGTAGATAGTTTTTTGATTAACCGAATCTTATAACTAAGTTTAGAATAATTGAAATATTTAAAGAAAAATAAAGATAAGCATGGCGAATTCTAATTTTGAAATGTATGATAATTTTGATGGTGAAATAGCTACCCTCAATCTAGGTCCTACTCACCCTGCTACTCATGGTATATTTCAAAATGTGCTTAAGGTAGATGGCGAACGTATTCTGAGCTCCGAAGCTACCGTGGGATATATCCATAGAGCATTTGAAAAAATAGCGGAGCATAGAGCCTATTATCAAATTACAACCTTGACGGATAGGCTAAATTATTGCTCATCGCCTATCAATAACATAGGTTATACGATGGCTGTAGAAAAATTAGCCAAGATCAAAGTACCCAAAAAGGTGGATTACATGCGAATCATCCTCATGGAAATGGCACGTATAGCAGATCATATAATTTGTGATTCTGTAATAGGTGTAGATACAGGAGCCTTGACAGGATTTACCTATATCTGGCAGTGGAGAGAGAAAATTTACGATATGTATGAAGAGGTGGCAGGTGCTCGCTTGACTACCAATATGGGGCGAATTGGAGGATTTGACAGAGATTTTTCTCCACGTTTTCATCAATTAATCAAAGATTTTATTAAAGATTTTCCTGCAGCTTTTGAAGAGTTTAATTCTCTACTAGAGCGCAATAGGATCTTTATGGATAGATGTATTGGTGCAGGACCTATTTCTCCAGAAATGGCTCTAGCTTATGGATTTACAGGTCCCAATCTGCGTGCTACAGGTGTCGATTATGACGTGCGTGTAGCTCACCCATATTCTAGTTATGATGATTTTAATTTTACGGTCCCCGTAGGAGTTAATGGTGATACTTATGATAGATTCACCGTACGTCAAGAAGAAATTCGTCAGAGTTTTCAATTGATGAAGAATGCATATGAAAATTTACCTGAAGGGAAATCTCATGCCGATGTGCCAGATTTTTTCTTACCTCCTAAGCAGGATGTATATTCCAAAATGGAACAATTGATTTATCAATTTAAAATAATTATGGGAGAAGTCCCTATGCCAAAGGGTGAAGTATACTTCCCGGTAGAAGGAGGAAATGGAGAGTTGGGATTCTATATTCAGAGCGATGGCGGACGTAGCCCTTATCGTTTACATTTCCGCAGACCTTGTTTTATATATTATCAGGCATATCCAGAAATGATTAAAGGGCAAGTATTGAGCGATGCTATTTTAACCATGAGTAGTCTAAATGTGATTGCGGGAGAACTTGATGCATAAAATATATGTCAGAATTAATCAGTATTCTTTTCTTACTCATAGGGCTCGGTCTTTCTTGGCTGATGCTTCCTTGGGTAGTAAAAGATACAGTCAGTTATTCTCGACCACTTATTGGTGTTTTATTTTTGCTCTTATGGAATAGTGAATATATGGCTGTAAGCATCATGGTTTTCGCAATTTTATATTACATCAAAGAATCAAATACTACGAGTAGTTTCACCCTAGAAATGACATTGCACCATCTTTTATATATCATGTTTTTCACGTTTTTATTGAGAAAGATAAAAGATGTAGGTATGCAGTATTTTATAGAATTAAATTTACAGAATATCAAATAGAAATAAAATGGTAAAAGTAACAGAAGCCCCAGAAAAGCCACAATTCAAAGCAGAAACCATGCAAGAGGTGCAGCGGATTATCGCTCAATATCCTGAAGGCAAACAAAAAAGTGCTTTACTAAGAGTATTACACATAGCTCAGGCAGAATTTGGCGGCTGGTTAAGTGTCAATACTCTGAATTATGTAGCAGAGGTATTGAGTCTAAAGCCAATAGAAGTATATGAAGTAGCAAGTTTCTATTCGATGTATAATCTAAAACCTGTTGGCAAATATATGCTAGAGTTTTGTCATACGGCTACGTGTGCTACTGCGGGTGTGGAGAGTTTGATTGACTATACTTGCAAAAAGCTAGGTATAAAATCTGGCGAGACTACTGCTGATGGAATGTTTACAATCAAAGAAGTAGAATGTCTCGGTGCTTGTGGATATGCCCCCATGCTACAGTTGGGTAAAAGTTATCGAGAGCATTTGACACCTGAGAAAATAGATGCCTTGATAGAAGAATTAAAAAGTAAATAGGATGAAGTGGATCTTTTATTTTTTGAGTTTAGTCTTGGTTTCTTGTAATGAAGCTAAGATGAGCCATGAATCAATAGGTGCATCCGATGCAGCAGTTAGTTCTCCAATGGCAGTAGAGGAATCAAAAGCAGCGATTGAACCAGTAAATGGCAATGCTGTCAATCTCAATACCTATGATAGAAAGATAATCAAAAATGCCTTGCTCACTTTTGAATCAGAAAAGCCAGAAGAAAACGTGAGATTGATTACACAATTGGTAACAAAAAATCAAGGATATCTTATATCTAACAATCAATCAAAACTTGATAATCTCACAGAATATCGAATAAGCTTTAAAGTTCCATTTCAAAAATTTGATGCTGTACTTATTGACTTAGAAAAAAATGGTGGTACACTCATAGATAAAAATGTATCGAGCCAAGATGTGACAGAAGAATTTATAGACAATGAATCGCAAGTAAAGGCTCAAAAAGAACTAGAGCAACGATATTTACAACTGGTCAAGCAGGCTAAGACGATTAAAGATATGCTAGAAATAGAAGCTAAACTGAGTGAAGTAAGAGCCAATATCGAACGTATCGAAGGTCGGCAGCGCTTTTTACAAAATAATACGCAATTTAGTCAGTTTGAGATAACCATTTTAGATAAGGATAGCCAACTGTCTAATAACTATTTTATGAAGTTGAAGAATTCGTTTAAAGATGGGTGGGATAATGTGTTTACATTGGTCTTATGGTTTATAGAATTATTGCCGTTTATTTTGGTAATTTTCGGAATATACTATCTTATCAAGAAGAAAAAAATCAGTTTGAATTTATTTAATAAGAAGAAAGATTAAGAAATATGTCACGCAAACTACTACTTAAAAACGCGCACATCTCAGGAATTGAGACTTATGAAGTCTATCGCAAGAATGGAGGCTATGCTTCTACAGAAAAGGCATTGAAGATGACCCCTGAAGAAATCGTCACCGAAGTACAAAAGTCTGGACTTCGCGGTCGTGGAGGAGCAGGCTTCCCTACGGGAATGAAATGGAGCTTTCTAGCCAAACCAGAAGGTGTACCTCGATATTTGGTTTGCAATGCTGATGAATCAGAACCTGGAACCTTCAAGGATCGGTTTATTATGGAGAAGCTGCCACATCTTTTGGTAGAAGGTATGATTAATTCTTGCTTTGCCTTAGGAGCGAATGTAGGTCATATCTTTATCCGTGGAGAATATATGTGGATAGTTGACATTTTAGAAAAAGCTATCGCCGAAGCTAAAAATGCAGGTTGGTTGGGTAAGAATATTCAGAAATCAGGATTTGATTGTGAGCTTTATGTTACGCCGGGTGCAGGTGCTTATATATGTGGCGAAGAAACTGCTTTGTTAGAGGCATTAGAAGGTAAGCGAGGTAATCCTCGCATGAAGCCACCATTTCCAGCGGTTAAAGGACTTTATCAGTGCCCTACTGTAGTCAATAATGTAGAAACAATAGCAGCGGTTGTTCCTATCATTGAAATGAGCGGAGAAGAATATGCTAAAATAGGTATTGGCAAGAGTACAGGAACTAAGCTAATTTCTGCATCTGGTAATATTAATAAACCTGGTATCTATGAAATAGAGCTAGGGATGAAGATGGAAGAATTTATCTATTCGGATGAGTGGCTAGGAGGAATCCCTAAAGGTAAGCGAATGAAGGCTTGTATTCCAGGTGGAAGTTCTATGCCTATTTTACCTGCCAATTTAGTTTGTAAAACCGCCACAGGCGAAGACCGATTATTTTCTTATGAAGGATTAAATGATGGTGGGTTTGAAACAGGAACTATGCTAGGCTCTGGTGGATTTATGCTCTATGATGAAGACCAGTGTATCGTGCGTAATACTTGGAATTTTTCTCGTTTCTATCACCATGAAAGCTGTGGACAATGTAGTCCATGCCGAGAAGGAACAGGCTGGCTAGAAAAAGTACTGCATAAAATAGAGTATGGTCATGGTACTATGTCAGATATAGATTTATTATGGGATATTCAAAAATCAATAGACGGGAATACCATATGCCCTCTAGGTGAAGCTGCCGCATGGCCTGTAGCTGCTGCACTCCGTCATTTTAGAGATGAATTTGAATGGCATGTGAAAAATCCACAGCTGTGTATAACCCAAAATTTTGGTATTCATACCTATGCCGATGTGAGACCTGTAGCGGTGGCACAGGCAGCAAACTAATTTAAATCCTAAACAAATATGGCGAAGATGAGTCATTCTCCTTAGGAATGATTCTTCTTCAAAAGAAATAAATTGATTTTATAACTCTCAACTAAAAATCAGTTTACACACTTTATTGAATACTACCGAAAATAAAATGTCAGCGACTTGTAGGGACTGAACCAATCGC
Organism: Chitinophagales bacterium; assembly: GCA_016787225.1. Lineage (NCBI taxonomy): Bacteria > Pseudomonadati > Bacteroidota > Chitinophagia > Chitinophagales > Chitinophagales bacterium. The sequence continues at coordinate 369 of JAEUUY010000019.1, read as the reverse complement.
TTCATAGAAATAAAAAAGCCCCGACATTTCTGTCAGGGCTTTTGAATTTGTGAAACCACAAAATAAATTGTGGCTACTGACGCCCCGATAACTATCGGGAGTTAGTATGCTGACAAGCGAAGCTTCGTCATCAGGCGACACATCTTCCAATTTACCTTTTTAGACATAAAAAAAAGCCCTGACATTTCTGTCAGGGCTTTTAAATTTGTGAAACCACAAAATAAAATGTGGCGGCGACTTACTCTCCCACCTTTTACGGCAGTACCATCAGCTTTATAGGGCTTAACTTCTCTGTTCGGAATGGGAAGAGGTGGAACCCCTACAATATAGCCACCTAGTCTTTAATTTTGAATTGATTAATTTCTAATT
>JAEUUY010000018.1 GCA_016787225.1 Chitinophagales bacterium | reverse complement strand
AAACTATCATTCGAGAAGATGGCAAAATTATTCGACTCAAAACAGATAAAGGGTACCTTGTTTGCTCATATTCTTCGACTAGATACAGGAAGGATAAATATGAAATGGAGAAGCAACTAGCCAAAGCTAAAGACATTATTGAACGACCTTCAAAAAGTAAAAAAGTCAAGTTTGTGAAAGCAGATAAAGATCAACTTATCATCAACCAAAATTTAATAGACAAAACTGAAAAATTACTTGGATTAAAAGGGTATTACACCGATATAGAAGAAAATGTACTAAGAAGTAACGAAGTCATAGAGCGATATCATGAATTGTACAAAATAGAGCAGGCATTTAAAATTGCTAAGTCAGATTTACAAACAAGGCCTATCTTTCACTTTAAAGAAGAACCAATAAAACTTCATATGATTATATGTTTCATTGCACTAGTATTATCAAAGCACATCGAACTAAAAACAAAGGTATCAATCAAAAGGTTTATAACAGAATGTAAAAAAATAGCTGATGCTAGAATGATAAATTCAATAACCCAAAAAGAAGTTACCATTAAAGGTAAAACAACAGAAATCGTTGATAGATTTTTAGCTGATTTGAACTTGTCGCACTAAAGTGGACAAGTCAGGAAAACAATCGTCTTTTGACAAAAGAGAGCTAACATAGCTCCGGTGAGCAAGGTCTGGCCTCTATCCTACCTCCATTGAATTTGCACGAATCATTAGAGACTACAAAAATTCACTCGGTAGCTGGACTTCTGGATAAGGGAGATTCACTCGTTTTCGAACGACCTTCCTCGCCTTGTCAGGTGTTTCCACCTGACATTTATTTTGAAAGATACAATACAAAATTAGAAACCAACTTTAAAATTACTAAAAATTTCTGCTAGCCTTTTCTGCTTTGTGCTTGCAGGCTGGATATGAATCTACATTTCGTCAGTTAGAAACTGCTGGCAATACTGAAAGAAGTTGCTGTGTTTCTAATTAGCGAAAAGATTTTGACAATGTATTTTGATTTATCTTAACTTTGAGAAAAATTTTAATATGGTAAATTTAATAGAATTACAGGAAACACTTTTCAATGATCTAAACTTAAAATCAATTCAAAGTGAAATCCTTAGTAGAACCACAGAAAATTATGTAAAACTAGACCAAATAGAGACAGTTCTCAAAATCTGTATTTCAGATGCATATAAAGGCATCAATATGTTGATTATAGATGATTATGAAAAGCCACTTGGCTCTGTGAGATATGTGAATATTGATGGTGAAAATCTTTTGCAGTTTTCCAATGGAGCCCAAGTGGAAATTGAAGGTGGGAATGATGTGGACGATATGATAAATATTCTTTATGACCTGTTTGGAAATAACATACAGAAAGTTAGAGTAACTCAGTATCTTGATAATCGAGTCTCGATACCCGAGGCACTAAATAAGATCCAAAAGAATTTTCTTCAGATTTATGAAGCGAGTTCACATAAGTCGATATCTTCAGCTGCTATTGATTATTCAGGCTGTGAAGAAGAAAAAGGAACAGGCTGTAAAAAGAAGGCTATGTGTAAATCTGGAAAAGGAAAATTGTGTAATTGGATAGCAAGCGAATGCCACGATTAAAAATTGCATAATTTTCAGTCTGCAGAATCTCTTGAGGTAAAATCCTGCCTAGTCAGGTTTTTCCACCTAACACTTTAAAGTGACATTTATTATTAGAATAGTAAAACAAGCTGTAAAAAGATTAAAGAATTGATGCGAGCATTTCTAATTTGCACGTATAGTCTGTATAAGAATCAGCTGCCTTGCCTCAGAAGGGAACTGCTTATGGAGTGGCAATTTGTGTAAAGGTTGATTTAATACCGTAAGCGTATTAGCAATAGTCCAATGTCGCATGGCTCAATGCGCTAAACAAATACAGCTACGGCATTTACCATAGCAAGGTTTTAAAATGGGTTGGACCATTTTAAAACCGCTATTGGTATAACATTCTTAGTTGAACTTAAGACTTTTGATTTAATTTAGCCACTAAATAAAATATTAGAATGCTAATCAAAACATTCGGAAGTGCTGTTTATGGGGTAGATGCCGTGACGATTACCATCGAAGTTGGTATAGACAAAGCCAGCACGAAATACTATATGGTTGGTCTGCCAGACAATGCAGTGAAAGAAAGTTTACAGCGCATCGAAATGTCACTCAAGCATGTGGGTTTCAAAATGCCGCGCTACAAAATAGTTATCAACCTAGCTCCTGCCGATATTCGCAAGGAAGGGTCGGCCTATGATCTCCCTATAGCTATCGGAATCTTGATAGCGAGCGGACAAATAGAAGATAAAATAGATGTATCGAAGTATATAATCATGGGCGAACTGTCATTGGACGGTTCTATACAACCTATACGAGGGGCTTTGCCTATAGCTATCCAAGCTCGCAAAGAAAACTATGAGGGATTTATCCTGCCAAAACATAATGAACGGGAAGCTGGAATCGTAGATAAACTCAAGGTTTATGGAGTACACACTCTACAAGACGTAGTGGATATCATCGAGCAGAAAAAAGAAGTTCATCCCGTTTTCGTGGATACGAGAACAGAGTTTGAGGAGAATATGAAAAATATTCGCTACGATTTCACCGATGTCAAAGGTCAGGAAAACATCAAACGAGCTATGGAAATTGCTGCTGCAGGAGGACATAATCTTATCCTTATCGGACCACCTGGTGCTGGTAAGACCATGCTGGCCAAGCGCATGGCGTCTATCTTACCTCCATTGAATTTGCACGAATCCTTAGAGACTACAAAAATTCACTCGGTAGCTGGACTTCTGGATAGGGGAGATTCCCTCGTTTTCGAACGACCTTTTCGCAATCCGCATCATACCGTAAGCGATGTAGCCCTTGTGGGTGGAGGCAATCATCCACAGCCAGGGGAAATTTCTTTGGCGCATAATGGTGTACTATTTTTAGATGAATTGCCTGAATTTAAACGCACCGTATTGGAAGTCCTTCGACAGCCGATGGAAGACAGACAAGTGACCATTTCACGGGCAAAATTTTCTGTGACCTATCCAGCAAGTTTTATGCTGGTAGCGAGCATGAACCCCTGTGGTTGTGTGCACTATTTGATACGTTTTCAAAGGAAAGCGGATTGTACTTCATATTGATTTCGATATCAGGTGTTTCATTAGAAACAATGATATCAGCAGTAGTCATTTGAATCGTCTTATGCTTTTCTTCATGTGACATCATATCCCAAAAGGATGAGAGGTTTCTCATATCTTGGATAAAGAAGTCGAGGGAGGCACCACTGTTTTGGAGTCTATCTAATTCAATTTGCACCTCGTTGATTCTTTGGTGAATCTGAGAGCGTTGTAATTCAAGTGGGTCATGATAGGATTTAAATGACTCCTTTTTAAGCTCGCCAGTATGAAAAAGGTCAAGGATACCTTCTATCTTCTTTCCAATTTCATCAGACTTTTGTCTGAGACCTTTGATTTCATTCTCCTTTACCTTTACTTCTTGAAAATCTTTATCAAACTGCTTTCTGATTTCCTCATCAGAGAATACAAAGTTTTTGATTTCTTCTTTGTACACCTGTTCAATATCATCAGGTAAAATCTTGTTCTTACAATCTTGGCATACATAGCGAGGGGATCGTGAGCGCATATACATCATCCCTCCACAGCTACATTTCAGTATTCCAGAGAACAAATGCACTGTACTGCGCTTTCTCGGTTCACGTTTGGTATCTGAATCCTCTAAAATTCCATTTACCTTATCCCAGAGTTCGGTATCGACAATTGCAGGGACTTCATGAAATACCCAATCCTCCTGCGGTTTTACCTTCCATGTTTTACCCTTACCTTGGCTTTTAGTGTAATTCATACGTCTGATGCCTTTAGCGATAGGGTCACGAAGTAGTCGGTCAACCGTGGAATGTTTGAATTTCGCTCCATTACGGGTGCGGTATCCTCGTTCATTGAGGATATTAGCAACTCGTTGGTTTTTCTTATGTTCTAAGAAAAGTTCAAACATGAGTTTCCGAATTGCTGCTTCTGCATCACAGAGAACAATTTTACCCTTTTCATCTTTCATATATCCAAAGGGAGCAACCCCTCCTAGAGACTTCCCAAGTTGCGCTCGAATAGGTATCGAAGCCAAAACCCTATCAGCTATTTCCTCTCGCTCCCACTGAGCCATAGCAGCAATCATGGTATAGAAAAACCTGCCCGATGGACTGGAGGTATCGATGGACTCTTGAAGGGAGACCAAATCAGCACCATACTCATTAAAGAGTTCTGACATTTCAATGAGTTCTTTGGTATTTCGAGCTAGTCTCGCAATCTTTGAGAATATAAGTCCTGTGATATGACCTCTCTTAATATCATATATCATACGCCGTGCTTCAGGGTGTTCCAAAACTGATTTACCACTTACCGCTTCCAAATGATATACTTCTGCCACATCCCACTCTTTCATCTCGGCATACATTTTGGCACGTTTCTCATGATGCTCTGGACTTTCTCCTCTGGCTTGGTCAATAGTAGAAACCCGTATCCAAATACCAACTTTTTTCTTTTCCATATAGTCAATTTTAAGGCTAAGATAACACAAAAATACTAAATACGCGTTAATGTTGTGAACGTTTTCCACTTATGTATATATGTTGATAATCAACTGAATAATTTTGCAAAACAAGATTAGCTTTGCAGTCAATTTAAACCTTCATGAGCACTTTCGTTATTTCAAACATTCATGGTAACAATGCAAGATTTCAAAGCATCTTGAAAAAGGCAAAATTTACTAAAACCGATACTCTCATGATTCTTGGAGACTTGATAGATTTTGGTCATGATAGCAAGGGTGTTCTTGATTCAATCTTTCTCCTCAAAAAACATGGTTTTAAAGTAATCTGTATTCGAGGGGATCATGAGCAAATACTCCTTGATACATTAGATGGCAAATATTCAAAAAACTTTTGGCTTAGTTTAGGCGGTCAAAAAACTCTTGAGAGCTTCAATGTTAAGGACGTCACTCACATACCTAACCCATATATTGAATTTCTAAAATCACTTCCACTTTTTCATATAACAGAGCATTATTACTTTGTTCATGCAGGAATTGATATGACTGCAAATATGCCTCTAAAAGATAGCAAGTCGTTACTCACTCTTACTAACTGGCAAGAAAAGTATGTAGAAGGCTGGCTGGGAGAATCTAAAATCATTCATGGACATACACCAGAGTCGCAAACTGAAATCCTCAAGCAAATTGAAAAGGGGTATAATGTGATAGGAATTGATAATGGGAATCAAGTGAGAAAAGAGCTAGGTTTTGGAAAACTATGTATTTTCAATCTTGATGAAAATACTTGTATTTTTGAGGGTTAAATAACTCGTATGAAAAAGGAAACAGGGTTAAACACCAAAGAACTTGAATTTAGATACAACTATATCAAAGGGAAAATTGCTGAACATATAGTAGAGCAATTATTCATTGCACTAGGCATTGATGTCTATCGTTATGGAGTTGAGCATACCGTTCCGCAATTGCTCAGTTATATGAGGAAAAATAAACAACCTAATGAAACATCTCATATTCGTAATAACCCTGATTTTATTATCCGCATACCAAAAACAGACTCCATACATTTTATTGAGGTAAAGTACCGAGCAAATGGAACTATATCTAGAAAGGAAATTGAGGAGTCATACAATTACCCACCTAATACATTTATTATCCTTGTGACCAAGACTTCAATCAAGAGTATTAAGTTTATCGACCTCAAGGAAAACAATGCAAAACCAATTGATATAATTAATCAGCCTGAATTTTGTATTGAAAATAGTTTACTAATATCCCAACATATTGAACTAGCTCAGAAAGTATACAAAGGTTTAGACTAGTTATGGCTTATTAAAGCAGGTGTCTTTTTCAAAGGTTTCTTTAGCTACTTCATACAAAGCTTTGTAATTTCTTAGTTCATACTTTAGGTTATCTATTTCTAGTTGTTTATTACTGCTCTGACAATTAAAGGTGTGCGAGAAATTTGAAACATTTTTTAATTTTTGAAACTGTAAGGCATTTAACAATACAGAAGCAATCAAAAGAATTGAAACAATAATAAGATAAGTTCTCTGACTGTTACTATTCATGCTCAATCACAATTTTTTTACTGAAAATAGTATTCTCGCTCTTGTCAGTTAAATGTATAAAGTAAATACCATTAGGTAGATGCTTTATGTCTATTCGATATCCACTACTAGTTAATTCAACTTTAGGAGACATTTGTTGTCCTAAAAGATCACTTAATTTTACATTACCTTCTAATACTCGATTACCTTCTACGATCAAATAACTTTTCACTGGATTTGGAAATATTTTTATTTCTTTCTCTTTTAAAACTTTTATTCCTGAATTCATACTATCTACTCTGACTTGAAAACTGAGACTATCAACGGTGCTCCCTGCAAAGCCCCAGAGCTTAATAGTATGTATGCCTGTAGTTGAAAAATTATGTGTAATCTCCAAACTCGTGTACTGCTTACCTTCAATTGTCCATATAGGCTGACAAAGCACCGAGAGGCTATCAATAATGCGCACTTTGAGGGTATTTCCATACTGGGTATCTATTTTGTAAACTATCTTGCATTTATGGTCTTGAGTATAGCCACAGCTATCTGTTTTCATGAGGTAAGCAGACGTCCCTCTATTATCATTTATGTTCGCCCAGCCTGAGGTAATAAATCCACCATCTACATCCCTTTTAACATCCCTGCGATAACAAATTCCGTTATATCCCGGTAAAATCCATGACGTTTTATCATTAAGTAACTGTCCGCCTATGATTTCTTTAGTCACTTTATGCTGATTAAAATTGTAATGAATTACTAAGGAAGAGCCTGAATCTTTACCTGTGATTATGCCGTCTGAAGTAGTATCTCGTTGAGTGAAAATCATGAGTGTACTATCATTTTTTAGAAATAGACCTTTAGGGCGACTTGTTTCACAATTTTGATTATTTAAATTATGATAATAATTTTTTGTAATCTGACCAGAGAGAGAGATAAAATGTAATGAAGTAAAATGATCAAAATATCTACATTTTCTGGTCACAGTATCTATATTTCTATGCATACTACCTACATAAACATAACCTTTACCATTAGATAATTCGACTAAGTTTTCTGAAAAATCTTGGGTAAAAAATTTCTCTCCAGTTGAGGTCAAATCATTTCTCCAAATTACATTAAAATTGGTGTCCAGTTTTATAAAAAATGGGTCAATATTGGTCGTTCTTCCATTCATCTTTCCAGATACTAGATAACCTCCATCAGAAGTTACTAATAGATTATCCGCATACTCAAAACGAAATAAAGGAGGTATCTCCTTTATTCGCAATAGATTTCCTAAAGTATCTAATTCTATAATGCCCCATCGTCTAACCAAAAAACTATCCTTGTGAATGGAATAGGCAAAAGTTGCTATAACTTTATTGCGCTTCTGGTCATAGCGAGCTACATTGAACTCCATATTAGGATAATCAAAAAAAACACTATCTTTAAAAATAGAAAAATCAGAATTTAAAATGAAAACACTTCCTCGTCTATCAATTGTATCTTCTTCTGCCCCAAACTGAAACAGTTTTGAACCTATTTGGGTAGTATAAAAGGCAAACCTAATATATCCTAACTTCGGAGTAAATGCATAATTCTTGACAGGATTACCTAAATTGTCCAATTTACTAAAAAATATATATTCTGGTAATCTGCTTCTTTGTAGGTATGTTTGGTTGTGAAAAATGAAAGAATGTTCTGAATAATCAAAAGTATCTTTAATATTAGGTACAGAAGTATAAGTAATCTGCTGAGCAGTCAAAAGACTGCCCAACAGATTAAAAACTAAAATTATTATATACTTATTTATCACTTATATATTTGAAATTGTTTTGCGGTCACAATAGTTCCATTGACTTTAATAGCCATAATGTAGATACCATTTGCTTTATCACTCAAATCATATACACGACTAAAGAAATTCTCTGTGAAATCATCTACTAAAACATAGGTCGAAGGATTGCTTACCTTCACTATCTGAATAGAAGCAGTTTCAATAGGAGTAGGCACATTGAACTCAAAACGGATATGACCCTCTGTGGGATTCGGGAATATCATCACAGGATAGTCATTGTAGTATTGCTCCCAGTTGATATCTGGCACGGTATCATTAGAAAGAAGACTAGGGAGTAGATGGATAAAGTTGGTGTCGAGTAACTTAATTAAAACACGCTCTGCTACTGCGCCTGCATAGGACTGTTTGGACTGGATAGTAAACAACTGCTCTAGATCGCTTTCGGATAATTGAAAACTCGTATCGCCATTAGACTCTGCTTGTAGCATCACTTTTTCTTTACTGTAAATATACTTCAAATCTCCTTTATCTTCCAATAGTTTAGTCAAGGTATTCTGTCCTTGATAGACTATGGATTCTATCTGGAAAGAGTCTAGTTTAGCTTTTGCTATAGCAAAAGCATTAAAATCTCTATTTCTCAATACTTCTTCGACTAATTCTACTCTATCTTCCCAGAAAGGAGATTCTTCTAAATAATCTCGGAGAATAGGTAGGGTATCGGGGCATTTACGGCGAATAGAGACTTGTATATCTTTGGATTCTTTTAAGAGACCATGGAATACACGCTGCCGATCTGCAAGGTGGACAAAATCATGGTAGCCTCCTAGTAATTCAGTCAGACTGCCTCTAAAGTCCACTACACGCCATTGGAAACTATCGATATATGGCATCACTTCCTCACAAGGTACATCCTCATGTGGTGGTTTGACGATATTAAAAATATTGCCATTGTCGCAAGTCGTTGGTCCGAATTTTCCGCCAGCGGTTGAAAACACACACGCATTGTATAGGTACTCTTTATCGCCATAAGTATTGGTGCGACAAAGTGGGTCAGGAGTTTGAGGCGAAGCAATAGTTGGTCCTGTTCTAGATTGGGTATTGTAATAGAATCTGAAATTAGATTTTGCGGTATCCACTTTGATAGCCGATTCGGGCGATACACCACAATTAGAACTATGAGAAGTAAGCCATTCAAAGGTATTCGCTGCTGGATAATGTTCCATCAAGCATCCATCTGGCTCATTAACTCCATCCGGTAGTCCTTGGTCTCTCAAGTTTCCTTGTACGAGAATAGCTGCATTGGCAGGTGCGCCGAATTGATTACAACGCATACGGAGGTTGCGGTTTTCGCCCCATACCCATGCCCCTATGTGCCAGCTGTTATCTATTGTATTTTTAGAAAAGGCATTTAGATTCGTAGCATTATTCTCAGCAAAAAATGCTACCGCTGGTACTGAATTATATCCAGGAAAACTTACTGAAAAATTATTTTCATAGACCTTTACATTTTCTGTTTTATTTAGGTGAACACCTGTATAACTTGAAATGTTATCCCAAGAATTAACATATCCATGACCTATACGATTTTGGAAGATATTTACATTCTTCATTCCACTTACATAAATAGCTTTGGCAGCAATTGTATTTGAACTATTCTGGTTTCCATCGGTTGCTTCAAAATTACAATTAGAAATACTCGAATTTCCAAAATTTTTACTATTTGTGTTTAATTGTATACCTATGGTACTATAGTCAAAAGTATTACTATCAACTACAATTGACGAGGTATTAAATACGTTTAAACTATAAAGATTACTTTCAAAAGTGTCGTTAATGAAACTAGACATTGCTACATTAGTAATTTTAGCTCCAGTTCTTACTTGAGAAAATTTATTATACTTTAGATCAACATTATTTGAAACTAAGTAAGGATTTAGATTATTACTACCTGCAATATTAAATCTAAGTCCTGTTAAATTCAGGTTGTTATCCTTAAGGGATTTAATTTTATTGCCTTTAAATGAAAAATTGTCGTCCCATTCATAATAGACTGGTAGGGTTAAAGAAATCATTTGAGAGGCTGGGCGATAGTATAGTATGTCTATCAAATTTTGGTCTGGGATTATGTATTTTTGATTATTTTGATTAACGTTATTGTTGTCAAAATAAATTCCTCTACCTCCTTGAAAAGTTGTAGCGAATTTAACAACTGCCGCATTATTAATAAACTGAGAATTATTAACATATACCTCCCGAGAGTTAGCCACTAACTCAACTGGTGCTCCATTTTGTCCTAGAGCATCGCCAGAAGTGTAATAATATCCTGATTGAATAGCCAGTTTTGCATGTTGGATGGTACTATTTGACACTAATAAAGTGGTATCATAGTAGTTCGCATAAGTACCAGCATAAAACAAATGTGAATGCAAATATGGAAATACACGAATTCCCTGCCACATTTTATTTGGATCACAGGAATCTCTATGAATAACCGATTGTAAAATTGAATTTATCACACTTAGGCTACCTGAATATTTTACTTCTAGAATACTATTTTCAGAAAATTCAAGTAAACTATTGTTTCTTATTGTTAGTCTATAACTCGAATCAACAATTAGGTTTTTACCAAACTTAAAGTTTTGAATATTATCTAAAACAAGGTGCTTAGAACTTCCAACAACAAAGTCCTTAACGTGGTAATCAAAATTAATTAACTGTTCATCTCGAACATTAACCGCATCCCAAGCAGCGGCTAGTCGAGTTTTCAAACTTGGATTTCCTCCATATAATTGATCTACAGAAATCATATATGCGTTTCTAGCATCTCTGTACTTCGAACGGAGTATCAGATTAAACTTAAATGTTTGAAAAAATAATCTTTCTAATGTATCAATACCAATAGGTCTAACCATCCATGTTTGTCCACTGTGGATTTTAGAACCTCCTGTAACTAATAAATAAAACCAATGATTATGTACACCACTATTAGTATGTACACCACAATAATCATTAAATAAAGAATCACAACACTTAGTCTCAATCCAATATTGTCCCCCATAAATAGATGGTTGTTCCTTTAGTTCAGGATTTGCCATACTTCGCATATAAGGTAAATGCCTATTATTTGTACCTCTAAAACCTATATCCTCACCAATAGTCCAATCTTGTACATGTATCATATTGCTATACTTCAGTGTCATATACCTTTCTGTGAGATATCCAATGACGTCAGCAAATGATTCATCAAGTGCTCCCGATTCCTTACTGTAAACTAATCTAGACCCATCATGCATAATCATGTGCCCCAATTCGTGACATAATACATCTATGGGAGCTACATAATTAGCCCTATTGTAACGATACATAGGATAACTGTAAGTTGAAAAAGTATCATGCAATCCTAACACAACACTAAATGAAGATTCATGCCAAAATGCATTATTTCTAGGGGCAGTATGGTTAGAAGTTACAATTTTCAAAGTATTGGAGTCTGTTGTGTAAGTTAAAGTATTTGGAGGTGAAAAGCTAGAAACTAGTCTACTAGGCATTGTTCTACGAATTCTATAATTATACTTTGCATTAAGCATTTCTAGGAAATTATTCGAAATCCACAAATTTTGTGCTGTATAGGTAAATCCTGTAACGGTATCATTACACATAAAATTATGTAATGAGTCTCCGTATCCTACGGTATTAGCTGAATTATTAGGATTAAGGCTTTCTACCTGAGAGCCGTTCCCATACCCATACTCGCCTATATAAGAGAGTAAATTGTAATTTCTAAATGTATCAAAAGTATAAAATCTAGGCCGTTTATATGGGTGGTAAAATTGAGTATTTTGAGATATTGGGTGAAAAGAATCAAATTGTACAGGTTTTCCTCCAAGTCTTGAAAACATTAAGCTATCTTTCTGAACCCTTATTGTTTTATTTCCATATAATGGGGTACATGTTTGAGCATTGTGACTTTTAATATTAGACTCCACAGAGAGCAAAGTGCCAGTTACAGCATCTATATACACATTGTAATCTTTGAAATCAGGACTATCAAAAGCAACATTCACCATATATGCTAATCTAAAATCTGAGCTTAGTAAAAAATCATTCTTACCTGTATGGACAATCATGAGTATGGCATTAAACTCAGGAGTTGAATTTGGTAGGTTTAATAATTTAGGATTAATAAACTTTGCACCATTAAAATGTGACTTGGCATTTATTATAGCCTGATTTCGCGTTATTTTATTTGAGGTATCAATATTTAGTCCTTCTACCAAATCTCCATTGACAGACATTTTATTACCATAAGTATGAAAATTCAGTTGAACAGGATAGACTTCTAATCCTTTATAGTACTGTTTAAACTTATAGTGAATATTGTCATTAATATCGAGACTTTGATTTGAGAGTTTAAATTGATCAAAAACTCCAATTTTATAAATTGATTTTGATCTCGAAAAGAAACTGTCAGGAACTATTTGTACTTTCAAATAAAAAGCCCCATAGTTGAAACTATCTAAATAAGTACTAATCTTATTAGTAGGCACAATAAGGCTGCTAGAGCCTTGACCTCTGATACTGTAATGGGCAAATGTTAAGACTATAATAATTGCAATAAATTTTTTCATATTATAAGTTTTAAGTGTGAATATTTTAGTGATACTTCTTACTAATTCCATGTATAAGATAATTTGAGTTTCCAATAATTACTTTATATGCGTACAATTTTAAGGTTGAAGAATGAATCTCTTTCCTCAATTATTCCTGTATCACAAAGATAACTACAAATTTGAAATTTTGTTAAAAGAATAATCTCATTTTGTTAGGTAAAATGAGGAAGTGTTTTAAAAGCTTAAGTAATCTTTGGAATAAGTTATAGACAATGCAAACATTCAATAAAATTTAAATCACTTTCTTCCAATGCCACAGCAGGCTGTACCTTAATAAAAGAATATTTATTTAAAGCTAATTAATAGAATTCCTATACTTCAATCTCCAAAAAACGAAAATGTTAAAATCCGATTTTTGAAGTTTGAGAGTCTAAATTCTACCCTCATTTATTACAAACACTACTTCTTCTTACTCATTTTGATAATATCAGTAAGCACACTTACTGCTTTCTCAAGTGATGGTATATCTACGTTATAATTAAATGTAGGATTCTGGCTTTTAATAGCTACGCCATGAGCACCTTCTAGGTGATAGATATCTTGATTCTTTTGGCTGATAATTTCTCCAACCGATAACTGGTAGAAATTCGCTACCACCTCGAGTGTCTTGAGATCTATATCTACATTGCCATTTTCTAGTCTCACATACGCAGAGGGAGACATCCCCAATTCTTTAGCAATTGTATTTTGAGGTTTACCTGTTTCAAGGCGTAATTCCTTGATTTTACTAGCGGTAAGAGAGTTAATATCCATAATTCACCATTTTTCGGAGCAAATATAGTCCAATTTTCGAAAATAGGAGTGAGAATGTTTGGAAACACCCGCAAATCGTGTGATACTTGCACTTTCATCATAAACCATTAAATTCTTTCACAATGAAAAAAACAGTTTTACTCAGCTTGCTGAATCTAGGACTCATCAGTCTTTCAGCGCAAACCACTTCAACCACTATTGAGCCTCTTAAAAAGTTAGATTCAATGGAGTTTCGTAGTCAACTATATTCTGCTGCGCTAGGATATGGCAACATGGGATTCAATCTCAAAGTAGACATGGCATTTCTCATGTTTAATAACAACAAGAGTAGTACGCGATTCTATATCGATGCTAACTATCAACCTTTAAGTTTTGGTCGCAAAAACTTTACCTTCGAAAACACCAACTATCCTTCAGATGTTTTCTTTATCGGAGTAGGTGGAGGACTTTCCCAAGAATTCAATCTTGAGAGATTCACGATTACACCACTCCTAGGTTTAAAATACTACTATGTAAGATTCTATGATAAAGCATTGGTAGATGCTATTGGACAAAATGGTCTAGAGCGATACATTACTGACCAGTTTGGGAATAGGAGAATAGTAGGTCCCACCGTGAGCAATGGATATGGGAATAAAGTCAGTTTTGAGGTTGGCACTCGGTTAGGATTCAAGGTTACTAAGTGGCTTGAATTTTCGACTACCGCAGTATTTACCCCAAATGAATTTTCTACTGCTGGGTCACTTTTTGGCAAGTATTGGGGAGAGGCTCCTTATACTAATGAGTATTTTGTAGACAAGCTCCCTTTGAAACTTGAAGGAAATGTACGATTTAATTTTGGTCATTAATACTCTGTCTGATGAAGTACATTAATCTCAGCGGAATCTTACTCTGTATTGTCCTTTCAATTTCTAGCTGCAAGACCAATCTTGACACCAATGGAGCAACAGCCCTTCTCCAAAAGGTGGACTTTATGGATTACCAAAAGGAATTTACTACTAATTACAAAGAAACCATACAGAGCCAGTACTATAATGGATCATCCAATAATTGTAATAGTGGTGGGTGGGGAGTTACTATGTGTTCCGAACCATTTATCAATGGCAATAGTGATTATCGTTACCTCGATAGCCGAACACTGAAACTTCTCGAACAATTGGAGAAATACAAATATATCTCCGTAAAAGATAGCGTTGATAATTCGAGCTGCTGTGAGTATCGATACAAAGTAATACATTTGGAGGGCGAATCTAAAAATCTAGATCCAAAACATCTGATTGTAGAAAAATCCACAATAACCTATATCACGATTACTCCAAGCCTTGGAACGATTACTGGTATAAAAAACACCGAAGAAGGCAAGCGAGCTGAGATTGAATTTGAACTCAAATTTACTTGTAGTTTTCTTGGAAATGTTGTATACCAAAGTCATTGTAGTGATACAGAAAATGAATCATTTCTCGGTATAGCTGAAATGTATAACGATGGTTGGCGGATAACCAGTATTCAGAAAAAAACGCCATAGAGGCGAATAGTTTTTTTCATGTTGTGGCTATTCCATATCGGGATAGCCATTTTTTATTCTCCAAATAATTGAGATAGATTTTGGGATCGTTTCTAATCTCAATGTTCTTCGCAGGATGGAAACATTGCTGTGCGTCCCATACGAGTAATCGTATGCGGGGAAATAAATAAATACTCCTTAAATATGAGGAGTATTTTTTGTAATAAATTCTATGAACATATCGCCAATCTCAAGCATTTTCTTTTCACTCAGTCTGCCACGAAAATCAAGCAGTCGTGTTTTAGAAATAGGGCGTGCTTGTTGGATTAATATCGTTCCTTCCGAAAGTCCTTCACTGATAGTTAAATCATAGTCATTGAAATTAACTCGATACGGCTTTGATTGTGTATTACTGGAAATAGGGATAACAAAGACAACATTACTGTTGCGGAGATAATAGTCATTGCCTTGGAATATCAGCACAGGGCAGAATCTATCAATCTCATCGTATATATTTACTCCCAGGTCTGCATGGTAGATATCTCCCGCTTTAACATAGGGCTTAGATTTTTCTATTTGGTTTTCAAAATACCTTATGGCGAGTTTTTCTTTTTTCTCAAACCATTTACGCAAGAATTCAATTTTCTTTTCTAGATTGAAATATGACATAGAAAGACTATATCACATTCATAAAATTATTGGAAATCAAAATTCACATGTATAATTCAACCTAGGTAAATGAAAAGTATTGTTTGCGTTAACTTGACTAATCTATAAGATATACTATTATATTAATAACTAAATCCTAAAAAAATCATGGTAAAATTGAAATATACTAATAAGTGTCTAAATAATTGTTCAGCAAAGAAATGTTGCATAAGTAAACTATCTTAAAATTTAACATATTAACTAAAAGTCTCATAATGAAGTTATTTTGATTCATAACGAACACATTCAATTTTTTAACCAAATTTTCATTGAAAAAGTGGGCGAAATTTTCTATATTTTTGCATTACAATTTCAGCCTATGACATATTAATATAACTACTACAGTTCTTCTTTATAAAAAGAAGAAGGCTATGCGCTAACATAGCCTCCAGTAGAGCGAAAAAACAAACAAATTTTTAACTTAAAACTATCAGATCTTATGAAGAAAATTAGCTTCCTTTTCCGCTTTTTTTATGTACGGTATCGATACAACAGATATCGATGGTATATATTTCAAAAGTTTGCACGTCTTTCATTTTTTTTATTTCTTTTCTCGCTATTTCGTTTTGTGCTTTACGGGCACAGATTAGCTTTTCAATCCAAACATACTTTGGAGTTTTGTTGTGAGTATTTTGAAATACTACACACAATGCTCCACCATGTGTTGGCAGAAAGCTATTATAAATAAACGAGTCGGTAATTGGGCATGTAAAAATTTAAGGTGAAAGAATCGGGTTTATTCAGATTTATGAATACTATCCCGCTTCAGCGCCTTTGAATTTATTATGCCTACGTATGAAAGAATGGTCACAAACATTGTTAAGTTTTTTTGGTGAAATACTTGTTGGTTCGATGCAAATATAACACAAATAATTGAGAATTCGATGTTAAATTTTAAGTGATAATGAACATATTGCACAATGCGTTGCAATTGTGCCTCATAAAAAAGTATATACTAAACTAGTTTTTAAGGCAAGTAATTGGAAACCTTATTACTTCCTCCTTATCGTCGATAAAATAATATCCGTCAATGACCCCTTTGCATCATCATTGCTATTGGGAACATAATTTGTTTTGACTCGGTATCCTCTCACCTTGTTTTCTACTTTCGGTTTTTGCTCCATAAAGACTTTTTCAAAAGCAGATGATATCTGTGCAGGAATGAGAAAATAGATTTTAGAGTGGTGTTCATTTGTAATCTCAGATAAAGCTAATGTTCTGATATTATCAAGATGTTTCTCACTTTCAGAAATCATGAATATTACTTGAAATCCGTTATCAATACATTTCCTAATATTTCCAACTTCATAGCTTGAGGTATTGGTATCTGATATTTCCACCGCTATCTTTTTATCATCATTGAACAAGGCAACATCTACTCGTCTACTATCGGGCAAATCATATTCAATGAATGCTTGATATCCTCTTTGTACCGCTATGGTCTTTATGAGGTTTTGCAGGGTACGATGTTTACGTACCACTTCCATTTCCTCTGTTTTTTTGATAAAGTCATCCTTTTGTTTCTCAAAGTTGTCTACTACAATAGGCTCTGTAACTGGCTCATCGATAGTCTCTGGAATGAGTTCATCCACTGGTTCTGGGATAATTACTTCTTCCTGTTGTTTCACAACAACAGGTTTTTCAATTGGTGTTTTCTTTTTATACTCCCTAGTCTCATTCTCAGCATGAGACATAAGGGTATTTATCATCTCCTCTACTTCAGCTCGTGGAGTACAAAACTTCTCACGAGTGCTAGTAAAAATATGCTCTCGTACTTCATGGCTATCCTTTGAAATGCTCGTTAGCGGCTCTGTTTGGAGATTCCCATCACAGGATGCACTACCAATACGAACCAATGCTTGCCCTGTAGCAAGTGATTGTAAGTCCTTACGATCAAAGTATGAAAAACTACTTTCTAACTTTACACTATCAGCATCACCTATTCTAAAACATATCCTTGTATATGGATTTGAGAGGACAGAATTGAGGACTTTAGCATCGTCTAGTTGTGTTAAGTCTTGGTGAGCTAGGATCAGTCCAATACCATATTTTCGACTCCCTGAGAGCATAGATACAATACTTGGAGTAAGGAAGTGTTGAAATTCATCAATATATACGTAATACGGTGTCCGCTCGTCTTTAGACTGAGATTGTCTGCCGAGAGCTACTTGATTGATTTTAGAGAGGAGGAGTGATCCTAATAAATAACTATTTTCCTCTCCAATGAGTCCTTGGGAGAGACGAATTAGGACGGTGGTATTGGTATCTATGCAGTAACGCATATCTAGTCCCTTTTTCTGAACGAGCATATACCTAATAATCTTGGGACGCAGAAACGTATCAATCCGGGTAAGCAGTGGAGCGATTTTACCTGCAATGGCTGGATATTCATGTTTCCAATAATAGAGTAGGGTTGCATCTTCAACTGATTCTAAAAACTGACTCCTAAATGCTGACTCAATGAGAAATCGTTTGAGCTCAATGAGTGTTCCTCCTTTAGTGCTTTCGAGGAAAGTATTAATAGCACTTGATAACACCGCTGTCATTTGGTCACCCCAACTGGTAGCATGCTGCTGAAATGCTGCAACCAAATCTGACGACAATTGAATTTTCTCTATTTCGGTATTTGCCTCAAGGAGGTTAAATCCAATTGGGAAATCTGCATCTGATGGGTCAACGATAAATACTTTGTCTTTATGAGCATCAGGAATCCGAGCAAGGATATCATTGACAATATCTCCATGAGGATCAAACAATGCACAACCAATACCACGCTCTATATCCTGCAATACCATATTTGCCATGAGGGTAGATTTGCCCGTACCTGTAGCTCCTATGATATGGGTATGGCGCAGTCGCATTTGGGTATCCAGATATACTGGAGTAGAAATCCCTTGATGGATATTGACCCCTATCTGACACTTTTTATCACTCGAGACATATTCCAGTTGCTTAGTCTTTTGTTCGACACTACCGAGCTTTGACACACTTATATTACTTGGAATATGCATCAGATGAGTCAGTTCATCAACATTAAGCACCATTCCCATGCGATTACTCGTACGGTCAAATACGTTGTTGATATGCCAGTCTAAATGATATCCCTCATTGGATAAAGGAATCAATTTATTAGTGCCACTATCTGAAATTAGGGATATGGTTTTTGTAAGTTCTTTCGTGAGACTTTGAGTTTTGTAATTCTCCTCTGTCTGGACGATAATGCGGAGGATAACAGAAAACAAAGGTGAGGATGATTTCTGTAGTGCAAGTTTTGGCATCTCTGGTGCATCGTAAAAGAATGATTCTCCATCATAGCCCGTAACTGCACGAGGGATGTCTTTAGCCAGAGGTGACCCTACTCCTCTAAAGATTGTCTGTACTACAACTGACTCATGTACTCCCAAATTATTAAGCAATGAATACAGAGGAGTGAGTGAATCTATTTTGCTCTCCAGTGTATTGATTGGTCTGATAAATTCCTCTGAAAGTCCAAAGTCAACAATACCGAGATCAGATTTGTCATGAAAAGGTAACCCCTCTATATCTATCTCTGTGGTGATGATACTTGGAAAGTAGGTAGCAATATGCGAGGTTAATACATGGCCATCATAGGCACAAAACACGAGCTGTAAGGCTATATTTCGCCCTGTAGCGACTATTTCCATAGAAACAGGGTGCTGAGTAAAGGAAAGCATAGAAACGAACGAACGGAACGTTTCTAGGGTTATTTGGTGGTTTTTGGTAAAAGAGAGTCGCAGCCCTTCTAAAGGTGGAAGTTTACCTAAAGCTTTAGGATTTGGTAATTGAATTTCCTCTTGTTTTGGTTCTTCTTTGTTGAATATTGACTTTAACTGTCCGAAGATTGAGGGGACTTTACTGTCATCAGTTACTGTCTTGGCAATAGATACAAAATATGGTGCATAGGGAGGTTCAATACTTATAGGAGTATCATAAAAGTAATATCCACGGTGACGATAGTCCCATGCGTAATAATAGAGAGTTGCCTGTTCGGCTGTATTCATACCTAACGTTTAAATACGTCACTCATGACAGGCTTTGGAATTTCAGGCATGGGAATACCTTTCTCAGTTGTCATTTCCTTAATGAGCTCTGTAATATGATGATGCAGTAAGGTTCTAAATGAGGCACATTGATCATGTTCAAAATATGTATGTGAAAACATTAGGTCTGCTAAACGTTGACCAATAAATGGAATGGTACGCACTAATACTTCCATAAAACTCGGTTTAAAATGAGTCCAATAACTCGTAAAAAAGTGCTTGCCAAAAGGAGCACCGCATACATAGAAGACGTAGTCTTTGTAATTAATTGTGAGATAGGTTCTCTTTGAAAGGCCTATAATACTTTCGTTGAGATTTAGGTTCGAATATGAAATATTTTTTACATCTGAGTCAACAAGCCGCTGTTTCAAACGTTCAAAAAATTCTTTCGTTGAAAACTGCATATCAAGGAGAAGTGTCCAATGGGACAATATTTGCAGCCCATTGAAAAAAATGAAGAATCTAACAATTAGGTAAATGATAAAGGCGTAAAACAATAATACAAACGAACCACCAAAGAGTCTTTCTATTCCATACATACTTTGTAAATACATAATCAAATAAGTTTAAGTTAAGACCCTAAAGATATTAGTTTAATTTTTTTTAGTTTATTTTTTGTTAATATTTGTACTTTTATATCTATAAACCACTTAAACATAAACATCATGAAAAAGTTTTATTTAACACCCATACTTCTTCTCTTAACAATTCAGAGTATAATATCCCAAAGTAATTTTATTGTAATGCCTAAGACACCCTCTATCGAGATTAAAAATACTCCAGGCACTCATCAAATTGTACCTATTGAGTTTGATTTAATAAATCAAACTAACGCAATTGTGAATAGTAAGATAACAATAAAATCTGACTTCTCCACGGCACCAGTTATTTCACAAATATCGTCTAATGAACAATCAAAAATTTCGATTGTAAATGATAATCAAACTTTTACCTTAAATCCAAAAGAAGGAAAAGAAATAAAAAGAATTTTCTATATCAATGTACTTAATGGATTAACAGTCAATTATGATAAAGTTTTCTACATTGATGTTACTGATAGTGGTCGAATAATATACAAAATAAAAGTGACAATTAAGCCTAGCGATGCACCAATTTCTACAAAAGATTATTTAGATTGGGATGGACCTCATAGGCTTGATTATGTAACCAAAGTTGAATCCAATGATAACATACTGACTGTAAGCGGTGAGAAAATAATAGACGATGACAACAATAGTCTTTATACTAAGAAGTATGTAAAATTAGAGAAAGGTGAATCATTAATAATAGGTGAAAGATTCAAGTTATGGCGTTGGAATTCATATTTGAAGTCTAATCCATTAGCATTAATAACAATCCCATTTAAAATTCGACCTGAGATATCAGAAGGTGGTAGTAAATTTTATGCAACTGCTAACTCAGGAATAACTAATTTAGGTTTAAATTGTGAGATTACTAAATTTCAATTAGATAAATATAATGCGAGTGGCAAGAAAACTACTATTAAAGCGGCTTTAGGGATATGGGCTGCACCTTCAGTTGAAGAACTAGACTCTCTCTCTACATCAGGAGCAGGCGGAAAACTAGGAAAAGGAGCTGGAAAAATTGAGAAGTCTAAACAATTTTTTGTGTCTACTGGCTTGACTTTAACGTTTTCATATAATGATATATCATTTGTAATTGTCCCTGCTGGATGGGATATTGGAACAACCTCTATTGGCAATAACTGGGTATACGATAAAAAATGGTGGTGGGGATTTGGAATAGGAATTAGCCCTAAAATCTTCTCGACTATCCTTAATAAATAGATCAGAAATAATTAAAATAAATAACACTAAAAAGCACTCAATCGAGTGCTTTGCTTTGGATATTATTTATCCTTCTTCTCCTCTTTATTGATTTGAGAATTTGGTTTTTGTTCATCCTTAACTGGATTCTTTGGATCAGGAGTTGAGGTCTTTTTTTCCGCAACTGGAGTAATCTTTTGCACTTGTGGCACAGAAGTATTATTTACTTGAGTATCCTTGCTCCATTGTTCCGTAGAGTATGATATGAGAAACATATCATCACCAATAAGTTTGAGTAATTCTGAATTCTCACATTCCATGAGATTGAGTTCACTGGGAACTTTTCCATCATGTTTTTTCTTGAGAATGTCTATCAAGTCTTTACGACTATAGTATTCTACAAGTGATTGCGAGAGTTTTGGATACTTAGCATCCTTTGATCGGTTTCTCAGTATGATACTGAACTGTTTTAAAAGTGTTGCTTTTGTTTCTTTGTCCATGATTTTGGATTTAAAAGGGTGAAAAAATGTGTATTGAGTTTTAAAAGTGAGTAATTTTACTTAACGATAATTCCAAGTACTATATTTCGGGAATTGAGCCCAGTTGTCCTTTATTAGCCATGCTGTGACTTGATTGCAAATCACTTGAGACAATAATATGGTCAACAAGGGTAATATCAAACCAACGCAGTGCTTCTTGAATAGCTTTGGTGATTTTAAAATCTTCCTTACTTGGCTCAAGAAAACAACTCGGATGATTATGAATAGCGATGATATGTAAAGCTCCACTATCAAGTGCCAGTTTTACAATGTATTTCAAATCAACCAAGGTTGCATGTGATAATCCAATACCAATAGTGCGAATAGCCAGGAGTCTATGTCGGTTATTAAGAAACATGACAATGAATTTTTCCTGACAATCAAGAGAGATATTGGAACTTTGGATATATGATTTCAAATGCTCCATAACTGATTCTTCGCAATTAACTATTGGTAATTGTGCAATAGAGGTAAACCTCGGATCAAGGCGATAAAAGAGTTCAAGGTATGCGAATTGAGTAAGTGGTGAATCTCGTTCAGATAACATACCTCGCTCTGACAGGTGTTTCATAAAAACTTATTTAATTGTTTGCGTGAAAATTAGAAGTCTACGTCATCTCCATCCTCCACTTCGCAATGATTCATAATCACTGCTAGGAGGTGATCATAATCTCCTGTTTTAGCTTCCTCGGTGACAAGGTCAATTTCCTCTTTTGTCCAACCTTCTCTGCGAGCTTGACGCCCGAATGCCCCCAAAATTGAGAATGCGTTGGCATCAACTCCAACAAGGTCGAGATTTACTGTTTTTGGTACGATTTTTTGCATAATGTATTGATTTAATTTAAAAAATAGTTAGTGATTTAATTTCTCTACTTCTCTGTTAATATCATAGTAAGTATCATAATTGTCGTTATTGAAATAATAATCAACAGCGAGTTTTATAGCACTTGGATTTTCCTTTTCAAGTTCTTTTATTTCAGATAATGCAAAGGCTTCTTGGGGACTATTGACTTTAGACTTGTAGAGAATTTTAGAAATACGGTTGTAGGTAATCATTTGTGATATGGTTTATGGGGTTAAAAAATTGAGGGACACGTTATTGATCTTTCAAGAACTTGTTAGGGTCAATCCCTGCTTTTCTCAATCTCTCTTTCCAGTCTATGTCCACTCTTGTTTTCTCTGCATTGAGTTTCTCAAGAAAGCGGGTAGGTATAGAATCAAGCGGGTAGCATACTAAAAGATGCATAGGGAGTTTAGATTGAAATTGGTCATAGTCTGTGTAGAAATTAGCAGCATAGATTTCCAACTGCTTGTCATCTAAATTGATGAGATAGGCATATTCACAAAAGAGTTCATCTCTAGCGAATTCCTTCTCATCAAGGAGTGTTAGGGATTTACCTTTGAGAATTTCGATTAATATCTCCTTTGCGCTGAGATATTTCATAGGTTCAGAGAGTTCTGAAACCCATGTAATCTTTTCATAGTTTTTGATAAATGCTTCCCAATCAACTATGATAGTGCAAATCTCTGCGACACTCTTACCGAGTACTTCGAGATAGCTGTCAAAGTGATTAATACTGGCGCGGATATGTCCTTTGTGGACAAATCCTAAGAGTCCTCTGGTGCTCATGATACTTAAAATTTAAAGAGTTAATGATTAGTTTTTAGGGGGTTCTCCAATATGAAATTCTACGGTTGTGATATCATTTGGGTCTTGTTCGTGGAAGTATTCAAGAATGAATTTGACGTTTGGATAAGCACAAGCAAGATGGTTCATAATGGGTATAGGTGGACTCCAAGCCGTTTGAAAAAAGATTGTATCGCTGGTGCGATTACGCAGGTGTTCATCATCAGAGAAAATAGCATTCCATTTCGTTCCCCAATGCTCTACAGACCAGTCATACCAAGTAGTAAATCCATACATTTTCTTGTTGTTGTGATACTGCTTGGCTAGACTTTTAGCTTCTTGCTTTCTCGTAGTTGACATTCGTTTGAATCGTTTAACTTCAGATTCATCAAACGGTTTCTTGAGATAGTCTCTCTTGTAAAACATTTGTGCATCTGAATCCTCACTGATATTAAGTGACTCTGGCATAGGAATGATTTTGTTAAAATCAATTGCCCTTAGCTTGTCGTGTTCATCTATGAGACTGATAGCCTCTTTAACTTCTTGGACATGTTGTTGCTCTCCCTTCAGAATGAGGGAGCAGTAAATAAAGTCTGGCATATTAAAAATTTAAGGGGTTAAAAAATTAGATAGATTTAAAAAGTTGTTTGGCTATTCTTTGGACGACTCCCACAATGAGTGCATTACCCATAAAGAAGCCTCGTTTCATATCGGATACACCGTCACATTTCGTGAAATTATCTGGGAATCCATTGAGACGCTCCAGTTCAGTCGGGTGCAGTCCTCGGTATTTACGACCTACTTTGACGACGTGTTTCTCTCGGCAGATATAAGTACTGAGTTCTTTCGTGAGTATCGTTCGTGCAGGTTTATTCAGTGAGTCGGGAAATTCAACGTTACCTTCTTTGAATAGATAGGGTTCATGAGTTTTCTTGCTGATACGTTTTTTGGCCTTAGCGGCTTTAACTGCTTTCCACTTTGAGAGGTCTTTTCTAGAGATATAATATGACTCTGGAATCTCATGTTCATTTATGAGGATATCTCCAATAGTGGTATATGATCCTTGATACTTGGCACTTAATTTAATGTGAAAACACGTCCCTCGCATCATAAATCCAGCGTTTAAGAAAAGGTTTTCTGTATTTGTAAATGACTTCAAGGTTTCAGCAATGGATAGAGGGATTGACTGCATTCGGAGTTCTCCTTGTACATCCGCTTTGAATGCTTTGGCAAAGACTCCTGTTTTCGTGAGCCATTCCTTGGGACTTGATTTTCCAATTTTCTGATAAATCTTAGTTCCTTCCCTATACCCTAAGATATAAACTCGCTTTCGCTTTTGAGGATATCCATAGTTTGCGGCATTAATCACTCGCCATTCAACAGCATAACCTAAATGATTTAAGCTAGAGAGGATCACGGCAAAGTCTCGTCCTTTTTGGTGTGCAGGAGAGCGCAGGAGTCTATCAACATTTTCAAGAATGAGATAGTTCGGAGCCTTGTTTCCCTTGCTTTCAAGAATTCGATAAATAGCCCACCAGAGTTTTCCTTTAGTGCCTTCGAGACCTCTATTATGAGAACGGTTGGCAATAGAATAGTCTTGGCACGGGAACCCTCCTACCAAGACATCGTGATTGGGTATTTGGTCTATTTTGTTCGATACAATGGCTTCAATATCTTCTTCGGAGTGACTGGCATGAGGAAAGCGTTTTTTGTACACGAGGTTCGCGTGTTGGATATTACTCTGTGGTTCATATTGATTACTCCAAACAACTTCATAAGCTCTATTTTTCTTTTTTGGATATCCTTCCAATGCAATTCTAAATCCTCCGACCCCAGCAAAGAGTTCTACTACTCGAAGGGGTTTGGTCATATAGGGTAGTTAGCCGTAAGGACTTCTGTTTTTAATCTTCGACTACTACCTTCTGGTACTTTTTGAGATGAAAGCGGCTGAGAAAATGACTTGGTGTACCAACCATATTGTTGAGTATATTTTTCAAGTATTTCTGATGGAAATGACGAAAGAAGAAATTTACCCTTGACCTGTGAAAGTGTCTCCAGTAATTGCTCATAATCTTGTTTCGTATATCCACCATAATGAGCCTGATGTGTATCTATGTATGGAGGATCAACGTAATGAAATGCATCTTCTGCATCTCGACTCGTAATTACTTTACAGGCATCATCACATTCTATTTGAACTCCGAGAAGCCTCTTCGAAATATTGATATCAAACCTCATTTTCTTATTTAAGAATGCTTTGGAACGTTTACCGTATTTGTCAAACCCCCATGAACCGATATGACAGGCAAACCCCATATTTGTTCCAATATAGAATGCCCATGCACGAACAACTTTGGAGAATAATTGGGGCATACGGTAGATTGTCCAAGCTATGGTATAGGTAGCACGTGAGAACATAGTTGATTCAATTTTTTCTTTGAGTGCTTCAAAATCCGTTTTAACGACTTCATAGAAATTAATGACCATGTGGTTAATGTCGTTTATGATTTCGGATTCGGCAGGTTCTTTAGCAAAGAATACGGCGCCACCTCCGAAAAAGGATTCAGTATATATTTTATGAGGTGGAATAAGGGGGAGAATGTGTTTTAACATAGAGTATTTACCTCCATAATAGGTTATGGGAGTGTGCATAGAAATTGAGTAAAAGATTAGTTGATAATTACCGACCTTTGAAAGTTAAGTTTTTCAAAAGAACGTTCACGGCACATTGTAGCGACATAAAAATATATTCCTAGGCGTCCTCTTTGGTACTATCCACAAGGGTAGCGAATAATTTTTTTGTATGTGATATCTTTAAAAACAACTATCTATCCTAGAACCTGTAATACAAAGAAAACCCCTTCTAGTAAGGGGTTACGTAAAGTCTCGATATGGAGGGAGTTTGTCAGATTCGGGAGTCTCCACGAATTCAACGAGTCCAAGTCGTTTCGCTATCTGTATTTTATCAATATCATCTCCCTCGTTATCAAAGAATCCACGACAACAGATATTTCCATTATTTTCCATTGTAGAAAGGTGGCAGATAAAATGTGTGTTAGTGTCCTTACATTCTTGGATAATTTCTTTCGCGCGCTCTGAACTGACTATTCGGTCTTGGGTAAAGAGACAATTTTTGCATTTGTTGTTGTATACTTTAAGCATATGATGAATTTTAAGTTGTTACTCATGGAAACTATATCAAAGAGTGTTATGACACAAGCACAAGGAACAAGTTCAAAATATATTATACGTATCAGTTTATATATTAAAAGGCGTCCTCTTTGGTACTTTCCACAATTGGCGCTGAAAGCCGAATCGTACTAGCTGAGAGAGGCTTCCCTGGCATTCCATCTATGAGGAGCTTAGTATAAATACGGTAGTTCTGAAGATTGATAAAGTCTTTTACTTCAATGTAAGGAAAGAACTCATGAGCCATATATTTTGCATCGTCATAGGACATACGAAAACAAACTATACTACCAATGTTTCCCATGATGGCGTCTTTGATTTTTGGATTCAGTTGTCCAAGATATTGATGGGCAAGGATAAAGGCAATTTTGAATTTTCGCAGTTCGGCAAACATATTGACGAGTGATAGGGTTGTGAAGTTTTGGAATTCATCAAGATAAATGAAAAACGGTTTACGCTCAGATTCAGGAATAGTCGTGCGATAGAATCCAGCTGATGAAAATGCATTGAGTAAAAGAGAACCAAGGAGGTGTGCCGCATCAACACCAAGAGTTCCTTTGGAGAGATTTACGAGCATTACTTTTTGGTTGTTGACGATGTCTCCAATAGAAATTTGCACTTTGTTGTCAACGAGAATTTTCTTGATGGTGGGTATAGCCATGAAACTACCTACTTTATTCAGAACAGGCAAAACATCTGCCTTTGAGTAACTAGGAAATTCCTTTTCCCAAAAACTCAAAACTTCTTTTGAGACAATGCAGTTCATACATGATTTTCTGAACTCTGAGTCAACTAATATTCTATTGATATCCGTAAAATCAGATTTTTCTTGATCGAGGAGTGTAAGGATGACATTACGGAGGATATGTTCCAATTTAATTCCCCAAGCCTGCTGACCCCATAGCTTCTGAAAAGTCTCAATGATATGCGATGCTATGAGGTGGCGATATGGGTATGCAACTCTTTTCAAAGGATTATATCCCCACGTGAGATTTACATCAGAGGTGTCGAGATACACTGTATTCTCTTTTCGGTAGTTCGGAATCATACTTGCTACTTTTTTTATCAAGTCGCCATTCACATCCATGACACAGATACCTCGATTGAAATATATATCTTGGTAAATTAAAGTCTCAAGGAGATTAGTTTTTCCTGTCCCTGTTTTACCAAGTATATACAAGCCCACCATTCGGTCGTTCTGTTTAATGCCGAATTGTTCATTCGTATTTCGGAAATCTGTTGTTGCAAAATATGAAATTTGAGGATTGAAATGATTAAACATACTCCAACATTAGCGTTCCTCTTTTTGGAAGTGAAGGAGTGCTGAAAGGTATTTTAGGATACTTGTCGTTTTGAGTTAAAGAGATATATTGATATTTTTTATTCCTTTGGTATACATCATTTTATATCTTTACATTTAAGTCTCAGATATCCAAGTCATTTTATTTACAATTGTTTATTTTTGATTTAAAATAAGTCTGTTAGACGAACAAGTGATTACTTTGATTATAAATACCTAAAATACACAAAAACAATATGGCAAAAAGCGTAAATCAAGCATTTGAAGAATTTAATAAAGATATAGTAAACCTTATCAAAGAAAATACCGATAATGCAAGAAGTAGTAGAGATTGGCTAATTAGCCAGCTATTGGCTTTTCCCGAAAGCGTTGAAGCCTTTCCAAATGATTACCCCGAAAGACATATAAAATTTGGCTCCTTTGAAAGAAAGACCAAAATAAGACCGCTCGACGACATAGATCTTATGTATTGTTTAGGGGCAGGCGACGCATATTACAAAATAGATTTTAATGACAATAAAAAATATCATATTCATACAGAGAATGCGAATGATAAGTTAAAGAAACTTTCAAATGATGACTTTACTCTAAATTCAATAAAAGTAGTTAACAAACTTGTAAAATCATTAGAGACAATACCACAATACTCAAACGCGGATATAAAAAGAAATCAGGAAGCAGCCGTACTTAACTTAATTTCATATTCTTGGAGTTATGATATTGTACCCTGTTTTTACACAGTTGATAACTTTTATCTGATTCCTGATGGAAATGGGAATTGGAAAGCTTCAAATCCAATCAAAGACCACGACAACATAAAGGAGACAAATCTCAATTACGGTGGAAAGGTATACCAACTAGTTAGAACCTTAAAGTATTGGAATGCAAATTTCGTAAGCCCTAAAATTGGTTCATATCTATTTGAAGTTCTTGTATTGAACTTTGTAAAATCAAAGGTAGAGCAGAACGATTTCAATGATATTAATATAAAAGACTTTTTTTACTATTTATACTCTAACATTCCTTATGATGTTCAAGATCCAAAAGACATTCAGGGTAACATAAACAATCTTGCAAGTGAACAAAGAGAAAAGGTCTCAAATAAAGCTAAATCCTGCTATGATACTGCCTTAATTGCTCTTGACTTTGAAATTGAAAAAAAGAATCAAGAAAAGGCAATTGAAAATTGGAAAATTATTTTTGGAGATAAATTCCCTTCATATGAATGAATATTATAACCCATTACGAGAATCATTTAAACTAGCAAAGAAAATTGATTCGATAGCTTTTAAAATTCTGATTTTATCAGCAGTTTTAACTTTACTAAATTTTGTATTTAATAAATATGCTACCAACCTTAAAGAATGGGCAGAAATTTTAAGTAATGCAAACACAGTTGTGATAATTCTATATACTCTTCTCAAGTTTGCAGTTAATTATTTAATTTTTCATACTTCATTTGACAAACGTTCAGACTTTATAGACAATTCATTTGGCACAAATTATTCTTCAAATAAATCAAATAAGTATTATAACAACGATACAATTGAAAATGGCATCTTAAGAATGGGTGTCAACAGTTTTGAAAGTTGTTTTTTTACTTACCATTTGGCTATTAAAGGACTAAAAACAAAATGGATAACGAACTTTATTGTTACTGTAATAATTCTTTCTCTTGCAGTTCAGGGTTACAATACTGCACTTACAATGATATTACAACTGACCTTACCTATTTATTTAATTTCAGATGCAGTAAATCATTCCATTTTTTGCTTAAGAGTGAAATATATTCTTGACAGTTTTTGTCGACTTTATAATGATTTAAGAGAAGAAGAATTTACTTCTAAAAAAGAGCCTGAAATCATTCTAACCATGCTAAACTATGAAACTACCTTGTCAACATTTAACTTATTAATAAGTGAATCATTATACTCGAAATTAAATCCTTATCTATCTGAACAATGGGAGATATTAAAAGAACAATACAAATTGAAATAAACTTCACAAAATTCAATAGTATTTGAGCACCCTCAAATACTAACAATCTATCTTTATTAAGCATTTTTTAATTTTAACTTGAATTTTTAGAAGTGGTGTAATAAGTTCTCACCTTGCAAAAATTAGCTGCTTTTTGCATTCCTAAATTTTGAAAATCCTTTTGTGCAGTTTTTTTTGTATAGTTTCTTTTGTTATATGCACTTTTCTGCACAGGATTTGGTGCTTTTTTGCATAGGTTGGTGCTATTTTCTGCACATCTTCCCAGTGGTGAGGAGTAGAAAATTAGTATTTTCCCCTTTCTATCCACGGTATTTTCCAGAACGTTTTTTTGGTAGTCTGTTACCACTATTAACTTTTTATTGATGAGTGATTGAATTGTGTCTGCTATGACTCTGCGAGAGAGTCCTGTTTTCTCCATGAGTTTGGCATGGGTCATTTTATCTCTTTCCTTTTGCCATCCATCTGTTTGACGGAGAATAATGAGGAGAGTTTTAAGCTCTGCACCAGTTAAGGTTGGTATGAAGTTGTCGAAGAGGATATTTGATATTGGGGTGTAGTTATGATTCATAGGTTATGGTTTATTATTTATGTTAAAGTGTTGCTCAATAAGATAGTGAATCAAATTTTGACATCCTTCTTCCGAGAGCGGTTCCTGAGGTATTGGAGGTTCACTTGGGTCTATGCGTACCAAATTGGACTCCATTTGTAGAGGTGTGTCCTGAGTATGCCCACATAACGAGAAAATACTGCGATTTGATAGCTCAAGAAACGGAGAAACCATTGTAAATACTAGCTTTTTTCCTTCTAAAACAAGGTTCGAGGTTATATATTTTAACATTTCTCTTTTATCCTCAATAATTGCATTTTCATATATATAATATGGGGTTTTTGCCTGTTCGAGGATTTTGAGGACTTCTTCATGATAAGTCCCACTTTGAGCAGAAATATTGACTTCTTGCTCATCGAGTAATTGTATTTCTGTTAGGATATTATTCCTTTCTTTTTGATATGTTTCTTGGTCAATCGTACCATCAATAACGAGAGTAGTGATTCGATCTTGTTTAGCCTTTAATGCAAACCTTTTGAGACTAAGAGCTTGTAAAGCTTCCTTTTGTTTTGTTTTCAAGTCAATAGTTGTTTCATTGAGAATGGTTTCCATAAACGACATTTCAGTGTCGTTTATGGAAACAGTATCGAACAGAAATCGAATACAAAGCTGAATTACTGATTCACGAATAGTGGCGGTTGGACAAGTCTTAGTATGACATCGGTAATATATATTTCCTTTTTGTCGCTCACCAATCAGCTTATAGCCACAATTAGCACATGATATCATTCTTCTAAACAGAAAATCGTTCTTGATAAGTCTTGCATTTACTTTACCATCAAGGACTTCTTGCGCTTTTTTATAGGTAGTCATTGAAATGATAGGCTCATGATTTCCCTTAAATAGTTGCCCTTTTATTTTTATTATTCCAGTATAGAATGGGTTGCGAAGAATTGAGATAATACCATTTTTATCCAATCTCTTTTCTCTGTTATTTCGCAGTCCTAATTGATATATTTTATCGACTAGGATAAGTACTGAATCCCCTTTTATATAAAGACTAAAGAGCTCTTGTATTAAATGAACTTTCAATGGATCAATCGTTTTTAATTTTCCCTGACCATTATTCAAATATCCCACAGGAGCTTTAAAGGGCATAATTCCTTGTGCGAGTCGTCCATATAGTCCTTTTTTAGCTTCTTGTGAAAGATTGTGAGAATACCTAGTTGCAACCGCAGCTTGAATATCGCCCATAAAGCGCCCGTTAACGTCATCAAGGGTTGTTCCATCAGCAGAAAGTACTTCGCATCCTTCGTCTATTAATTCATTAATAATTGCCCAGTCATGACGATTACGCATCATACGGTCAATTTTGTGCGCCACAAATCCATCGGCTTTTTTACTATAAAGTTGTTCAATCATCTGATTAAACTTTGGACGAAATCCTTTTGAGGCAGATTTTTGCTCCTCAAACCACTCAACTATGTTGAGGTTTTTTTGCTGGGCGAAACGTTCAATATCTCTTTTTTGAACTTCAAGAGATACTCCGTCGCCTTGTTTAACAGTAGAAACTCGAATATACGCATAGATATTTTTCATAGCATTAAGGTGGATTAGGCTGGTAATGTCCTTTATGATTACTTTCTATCATCAAATTACTCTTTTCGTCAAGTGTTATATCCTTTTCAGCTTGAATGCGTCTATAGATTCTTTGAATCATGAGGATATAACCCTTGAGATACTCTTCTCTATTTACTTGTTCCTCTGAGGGTCTAATTTCAAACATACCCCAACATCATAATCATATTGAAAACTATGGGAAGTAGTCCTTTTTGGTAATATCCACAAGGAGGGTGTTTTTCCTTTTCTTTTTTATCAAAAAAGAAAAGGAAACAATCACTATCCATTGTGAGATATACCCTACTAATCTCAATACTTAATATATCAATAGACTACGCAGCTGTTTCTAAAATCTGTTAGGAGAGAGCGAAATTTTTTGGTATATCGTACCAAATAGGACTCCTATACTAAATCTTGTAATCACATACGATGAGGGTACTATAGGACACAGAATAATCCCTATAGTTTGTTCTTTCTATGTTATTACATAACCACCTTAAGCGTAGTCGTAAAAAATCAAAACTTACGATTCAAGATATAGCATTTCTTCTTGATTATGATGTTTCCAATCTTTCCAAATATGAACGAGCTGTTAAAAGTGTTCCTCTACACATCAGTCTTGGTTATCATATTATTTCAAATGAACCACTTTTTAAATATTTTCAAACTGATATTTTCTCATTAGCAGATAGGATTTCTCGAAAAGTAGTGCAATTAATGGGTCAACTAGAAGATGAAATCCAAACCAAAAAAGTTCAAATGAGGGTCGAAGCCCTTGAAGACATTCTCCGAAGTATCGGTTGTTTAAAAGCACTTAATACCCCTGATACCTATGATGGAGAAGAATTTGATGAAGAATAGAGTTGTACTCGTTCTGTTTCCAAATGTTACAGGACTTGGATACGTTATAGCGAGTCATCCAAAGGAAATATATGACTACGGCGTGAGAAAATTTAGACCATTTTCAAAACACAAATTTATCAAAAAAGTGAAATGGTTTTTAGATTATGGCAAACCTCAAGTGGTTATTCTCCTTGATTATGATAAATCAAATGTGTCACATAGGGTCACGGGCACGATAAAGGAAATTGAATCTCTTGCTCGAGCAAAGAATTTAGACATTAAGAAATACTCGAAAAGGCAAATTCGAGATACCTTTTCTGTGCTGGGATCGAATACCAAATTTGAGATTTCAGTTCAGATCATGAAATGGTATCCTGAACTAGAATCTATTATCCCTCCAAAACGGCGACCGTGGAAACCTGAACATTATCAGATGGGAGTATTTGATGCCTTTGCGCTTTTAACAACGCATTGGTATTTGAAGGTGTAAGTTATTTTGCAATCTCAAACTTTTCTGACTTCAATGCCGCAACCAATTTAGATATTTCTTTTAATATCATTAAGTAATATGAAGAATTAGAACCCAAGAAATCTAATAAACAAAAACTCTATTACTCTAAACATTATTAAATGAAGTTATTCGATACTCATACACATTGTTATTAATCAGAATAAAATTTAAAACAGCGACTAGTCGCTGTTTTATGTTATACAAAAAAACTTACTGAGCAAATTCTACAGTAATTGTCCTCCTTGATTTCGACCTGTCCTCAGTCTCAGAGAGAGTAAAAAGCTCAATTTTGGAAATAGAAGTCCTCGCTAGAGCAAGGGGTTTAGAAGTACTCAAGTAATCTCGCTGACAAATCAAGAATACTTTTGAGTTCTTTAGCGTTAAAACCAAGTTTGATATCCCTATATAGTTGATTAAGTGGTATTCAGAATTCGAAGCTATAAGGGGTACTTTATAAATAAATTAACATATCAGCATATTTAGTGTGTTTATATTTATAATTACATATGAAAATTTAGGCGAATAGGGCTTGTTAGGTTCCCTTTTTAATTGAATTTACATACAATAGTTAATTCTTATATCAATAATTTAAAAAGTAGGATATTAGTTAGTTCAATTAATTTGGTATTAATCTCATTCTAGTTGTATTAAAATATTTATCTTTGTATTAAGGACATTATAAACCTATATGAAAGAATTTGATTTAGCAAAAAACTTAAAACCAATTAGATACCATGTACTTGCGAGCGTACTGTTTCATTTTTTACATAAAGGAATTCATAATGAAATTAAGTTAAATGGTAAATGTACCGTTGAATACCTGACTAAAAAATTGTTTATTA
The DNA here is from genome assembly GCA_016787225.1 of Chitinophagales bacterium. Taxonomy (NCBI): domain Bacteria; kingdom Pseudomonadati; phylum Bacteroidota; class Chitinophagia; order Chitinophagales; species Chitinophagales bacterium. The sequence continues at coordinate 36,411 of JAEUUY010000018.1, read as the reverse complement.
ATGAGAAGATATTAAATGGAATACTCACTTATCTAAAAAATGAAAAATACATAAAGGTTAACAAACTTAAAGAATTTCAATTAACCAAGAAATGCGAAGGGTTAGATTTATACAAACCTTGGTATGATTTATTAATTGGTGGCTACTCGAATACTTTTTATCAAATATCAGATTTGCTAGATTCAAAAATTAAATATGCAACAAGAAATGATGAGCTTGTTGGTATTGGAAGTTGCGGAATTAGCAAATTTGATGCTATTCCAATGACGCTCGAGTTAATTTCAAGAGTTGATCATAGTATAGATTTTTTGATTGATTTTGGTTGTGGAGACGGAAGTTTTTTAATTGAATTGTGCAGTAGCATGAAAAATGTTAATGGTATTGGACTAGACCCAGAACAAAAATCAATCGATAAAGGAAACTTTTATTTATTAGAATCGGGCCTTAAAGAAAGGGTAAGTTTTATTAAAGGAACTATAAATGAAATCTCAAAATTAGGCAATACTGATTCAGAATTAAAAAATGTATGTTTCATTGCAGCTTTTGTTCTGCAAGAAGTATTGGAACAAACAGGAGAAGAGTCGATCATTGAATTTTTAACCAAATTGTTCACTATATACCCTAATGCAGCTTTTGTTATAATTGAAGTTGATAATAAGTTTAATGACAGAGAGATATTCAAGAATGACTTAGCATTATCTTATTATAACCCATATTTTCTTTTGCACACTTTAACAAAACAAAGATTAGTTGAGAAAAGTTTTTGGGTTAAGTTATTTGAAAAATCTGGACTAGTAGTTAATCATTATGTTTATCCATCTAGTAATTATGATTCGTTGGAATTAAAGATTGGATTCCTTTTGACTAAAAAAGTATAAATTAATGATTAATTTATTACCTAAAACTTTACTTCAGAAAAAATCCCCAATTGAGGAATTAAAAAAGTTAAAAACCAAATACCATGGAAGTGAGCCAATAATGGACTTAACTGAAGGTATGCCCAATTACTTTCCTGATAAAACCTTGATAAAGTATTTTGTAAATGAAATTGAACAAAAAGAAACGGCTCTCTATTCTGAAAGAGGAGGCTTTAAAGAATTAAAGACTTTATTAGCATTTAATTATTCTAAGTGTTACCAAGCAAGAATAAACAAAGAAAATATTTTAATTACCTCTGGTTGTAATAATGCATTCGCAATACTAGTATTAACACTATTCAAAGAAGGAGATGAAGTCTTACTTCTTAGTCCGTATTATTTTAATCATCGTATGTTTCTAGAAATGGAGGGTATAATGATAAAGTATATTGATACTACGAAAAATAATATGGTTGATGTTTCAGTTGTTCATAAATTAATCACAAAAAAGACACGTGCCATTATTCTAACAAATCCAGTTAACCCAACAGGCTATATTATTCCAAATAAAGTGCTCTTAGATTTATATTATTTCTGCGCTGAGAATAATATCTTTCTAGTAATTGATGAAACTTATAAGAGTTTTATTTTCAACCAAAGTACGCCTCACGATTTATTCAAAATTAAATCGTGGGCGAACAATTTTATTAGTTTACAAAGCTTATCTAAAGACTACGCACTTTGTGGATATAGAATTGGTGCTATAATTTCAAAAAATCAAGTTCTACAAGAAATGTTAAAAGTGTCTGAGTGCATTTCTGTGTCACCGTCTACTATAGGTCAAAAAGTGGCAATAATTAGCCTTAAATTAGGCGAAAAAGAAAAATGTAAGAATATAAAATACATTACAAACAAAGGAAATTACTTTAAAGCAGCTATGAGAAATTTAAATGAGAATTTTCAACTCGTCAGTCATGGGGTTTTCTTTGGTTGGGTTAAACATAATTTTAATACCCCTACCGAAAAAGTAGTAAGTCAGTTAATACTTTCGATGGGAGTATTAGTTTTGCCCGGCAATCTGTTTGTTCCAAATAAAAATAGATTCATAAGAATTAGCTACTCTACTTTGAACTATAAAGAGATTGATGAATTGGTTATTAGATTAAACTCATTAAAAATTACAAATTAATTATGGATAAGATAGTAATTATTGGTGCAGGTATACAAGGATTGAGTTCAGCATACAATATAGCAAAATACAACCCAAAAGTTGAGATTTATGTAGTTGAATCTAAAAATGAAGTTGGGAACGGATCTTCCAGTAGGTCTGGATCAATGCTTATGAAATCGAGAGAGAACATAGCTAAAATTCAATTATCAATTTATTCATATAATAGATATTTTGATTTCTTAAATGAGTTTAAAGATGATTTAATAGTAAACAAACTAGGATTTCTAAGTTTAGTAACAGATAAAACTGAGGCTAGATATAACGAGGAGCATGAAATTAGGCTTAAAATGGGAGTGCCTTCTGAAATCCTTACAGTAAGTGAAATGAAAAAAAGACTTTCAGGACTTAATTTTTGTGATGTTAAATTTGGTGTTCTAGGAAAAGATGATTGTGAGATAAATCCTAGCCAAATAATTTCTACTTTTCTGAGTTATTCGAAAAAATTGAATGTAAAAATTTTTACCGGAGAAAAGGCATTGGATATCATACTTAAAAATGGCAAGATATGTGGTGTAAAAACATCTTTGAGAACAATCGATTGTAATATCGTAGTTAATGCTGCTGGAGCCGATGCTAAAGAGGTGGCTACTTGGGTAGATATTAAATTGCCAATTACTAATAAAAGAAGATCGCTCTACTATGTTATGACAAATTCCTCTAAATATAATCTTGGTCCAATGGTTGAAGATTCAGAGAAAGAATGGTATTATAAACCGATGGGGAATAACAAGGTAATGATAGGAATGGGACTTGAAACTGATGCAATACCAACGGATAATGCCAATTTAGATTTTCTACCAAATGTTATTGAATTTACACGTTATCGAGCTCCAGAATTGTACCCTTTTGAACTTTTAGGCGGGATAAGCGGAATTCGACCAATAACCGATGACAATCTTCCAATATTAGGACCAACTAATGGTATTGAAGGATATTTTAACAATTGTGGTTGGGGTGGCGAAGGAATAATGCATTCCCCAGCAGGAGGTGCAATTTTATCAGACTGGATCAATAATACTAATCATTATCCATATGATAAGAACTGCTTTTTATTAGATAGATTTAATTAACTAAAAATATAATTATGATTATTAAAAAAATGGAAGAATTGGGTTATAGTTACTCTCCTTCAAGTATTCAAGTTGGCGATTTACCATTTGGATCTGCGACAAGAGTTGGAAATTTGGTTTTTACCTCTGGTCAAATTCCAATTTATAACACAACTATTATTAAAGGTAAAGTTGGAAATGATGTTACCCTAGAACAAGCAATTAAAGCAGCTGAAATTTGTGCATTTAACTGTGTAAGAGCCGCAGGGTCTATTGTCCATGTAAATTCTATTGTTAGAGTTGTAAAAATATTGGGGCTAGTAAACTGCGCAGCAGACTTTAACGATACTTCATCAGTGATTAATGGAGGCAGTAAATTTTTCAACTATGTATTTGAAAACACTGGGCTTCATGCAAGAACTGCTATTGGTGCAGTCATTCCATCGAATTGGGCGGTTGAAATTGAAGCAATTTTTGAAGTTCAATAAATGATTGCAAAAAAGATTCTTGACTCAGATATGGTTTTTGACATAGTCATATCTGACTTTGGTAGGAAGGCATCTATTGACTTTTTAAGGTTACTGGAATGCATAGAAAGAGAATATATTACTGAGCTAATCAAAGAAAATGATATGATTTTTTTTGATGAATATAGGCGCATTATGTTTGAACTAATTGGGGATGTTAATTTTCTAAAGCGTGAGCATATTGATGAATTAAATTTAAAATTTGGCTGTATAAATAGCGAGATACTTATTGCTCTTGGAGACACGGGCATTTCGGATTTGTTTCAAAACAAATTATTTTTAAGGATAGTCCCATCAATTAATGCCGCAATAAATTTTGGATATAAAAAAATAAGGATTGCTATAATTTGCAATAGTCTTTCTGATACAATTTTAAGAATGGCTGAAATATTTAATTCAAATGAGCTTATAACTTTGTATTTTAATAGAAACGGATTGAGTTTGCATCCAATAGAAAAAATACTTTCAACGGAAATAAGAGCATGCACCGTACCGGAGGGGGTATTAGATTCTTGCGAAAATCGTTCCTATAACAATTTACTTATAATGGGAACGAAAGAAACAAACAACATCTATCATACACTTAATAATAATAAATATTTGAGTAAATTTAATATAATTTATTTAGATAATGAAGACTATACGAACATTGAAAAATGGATTATTAACTCAATAAGTTTTAATCAGAGTATAGACTCACTAATATTTGAGATAAAAGAAAAATTAATTAAAAAATATGAGCCGTCTTTTCAGAACTTGGTTCTAGTTGAAGCATGTACAGATTTTAATTTGAAAATTGGAGTTAGCTCAATGGAAATGTTTGCAGACTTCATGGTGAAAGATTGTTATTCTAAAATTTTAATATGACAATGGAAATAATAGATAAATTAACGAAATATTTTATAGATAAATCTGGCGAAATAATTGGTACAGTTTTACTTGGAATTGGTGGTACTATATTTGGTATAATAATTTATAAGATTAAAAGTCGTAAAGAAAAAAGAGAGAACAAAATACAAGATCACCCTGATAAGTCATCAATTAATTTATATTTAACTTATCTGATTACAAGGTGTTCTCTGCTTAGTTTTGGAGATCCCTCAAACGTTCATACGAAAAATTCAAATTTACTGGATGGTATGGTCACTCTTGATCAGGTATGGACACCATTGAGAGTTGCGAATAATCAAGTAAGAAATAGAAAGCAATCTTCACATGATAATATGGCAGAACAAGATAATGGTGAGGACCTTATGGATGTTCTAAACAAGTCAAATAACTCAATAATTATATTAGGTGATCCTGGAAGTGGTAAATCTACTTCACTGGCATCAATTTCGCTAAATTTCGCTAAAAATTATTCGAAGTCAAAAAATAAAATATTGCCAATCTGGATAAACTTATCCTCCTTTAAATTTTTAACTAATTCAACTCCAACGGAAACTTTAATACAAAATATACCTGAAATAAACTCAATTGGTAAGGCAAACTCAGAAAAATCACAGTCTACCCTATCTAATGACTTGATTAATGCAATAATTGAAGGAAGGGCTTTAATTCTATTAGATGGTTTAGATGAAGTTCAAGATTATAATATTGGCGCGGTTAAAGCAATTATTGCGCATTTTTGTGCACTAAATAATGGAACAAGAACAATAGTGTCATGTAGAAAGTTTGACTACAAACAAGAAAATCCGAATAGAAAAATTCCTATTCAACAGGAATTAGAGTTATTACCCTATAATTTAGAAGAGCAAATTAAATATATTGAAGGTTGGTATAAATCTGCTGTAGGTATAGGTCGATTTAATTCAATTCAAGCTAGGGGATTAATGGAAGCACTAATTAATGAAGTAAAGGGCAATGATTTAAAAGAGATAGCCTCTTCTCCTATGCTTTTAGCATTGTTAACTTTGATACATTCTGAAGAAGCCAAGTTGCCAGATTCTAGGTCAGTTCTTTGTGAAAAAGCTATAAAGTTAATGTTGGCAGATAATGCAAAATGGAGATCCCGAGAAGCCGGAGTATTAACAACTGCTTCACCACTTGTATATTCATTGTCAATAGAAATTGCTTATAACATACATATTCGTGAAAATAATAGTTCTATTAACTATAATGAGATAAAAATACTTTCAGATCAAATGTGCGATGAGTTGAAAAGTTCAGAATCGAGTAAACCGCAAATTAACTCGATTGACTTAATAAACAGAATTATGAACAACCACGGACTAATAATCAATATTGACAACCATTCATTCAAATTTTCTCATCGTTCTTTTCAAGAGTTTTTAGCTGGTCAATACTTTGCAACAGGCGCAAAAAGGGAGGAAGCAATTTTAAACGGAAATGATCCAAATTGGATTGAACCTTATAAGTTAATGTCAAGTTTTGCAGGGCATGATGCCAACAACTTATATTATGTTCTTGAATTAGTAAATGGCTTATTGAAGGAAAAAAATCAATTGTTATCAATATTGCTTGCTGGTGAAATGTTAGTTGAAATTGGAAAAAGTAGACTAATTTTACATAAGTTTTCTTCTGTTTTAAGCAAAGAAGGATTATGGGAATTGACAAAAGGAAAAATATTAGACAACATAGCAAATTCCTCCTTAAGACTTGCAGAGATTGAAAGATGTTCAAATATCCTTTCTGGACTTGGGGATCCAAGGTTTGGAAATACGACTCCAAAACTAATTGAAATTCCAGAAGGTACATGTAACATTGGAAGCGATAGACTTAATGAAGAGGTTTTAAAAAACTCAGGAGCATTTGTTGGAGAAGTTAGAACTATAAATTTCTATAAATTTAAAATTGGCAAGTATTTAGTAACAAATTCTGACTTTAAACTTTTCATTGAAGATGGTGGCTATACAAACATTGAGTATTGGAATGGATTAATGTCTGAGGGTTGGATTAAGGGTAATCTTGAAGTTATTGAAAGAATTAGATTAGATTGGCTGGAGAAGGTACATCTGCATCATGCAAAAGAAATTAGAGATGGCGAAATAAATGAATCGAGATTAGTAGAAGAATCTTTTCACAGAACAGCTCCAAGGCAATTACCTTTCTATTGGGACGATAATAGGTTTAATCAGTCAAATCAACCTGTTGTTGGAATAAATTTCTGGGAAGCTGAGGCATATTGTAGGTGGTTAACATTACGTGCAAGAAAAGAAAAGACAATTTTAAGCACTGAAAAATTTAGTATACCTACAGAGTTTGAATGGGAAAGAACTATTCGAATAAATGCTAATGACAGCATTTATCCTTGGGGTGATACATGGATTGAGTCAAAGGCACATGTGTCAACTAATCAACTCAATATGAGGCAACCATCCCCTGTTGGGGTATATGAAGAATTATGGAAAAATGGACCATGCGATATGTGTGGAAATGTTTGGGAGTGGACTGATAGTATTTTCTTTTCATATAATAAAGAATTTGATTCACAGAGAATTAATAGCAATAGTCTTGATGAAAGAGTTGTTAGAGGGAGTAGTTGGTATAATAATCACTCCGTTGCAGCATGCAGTGCTAGAGCCGTAGATCGATCTTATAATTTATTCTACGATGTGGGATTTCGTATAATTTGTCTCAGTGAGAGTTCAACTAGATTGTAAAATATTAGAATGCCAAATTTTATACTACTAACCGACATTAAATCTTTATATAAAACTTCATTGTTTGATCCTTTAAACCTCGATGCAACCTATCTAGGTGGTCGATTTTTAAGTGAGTTCTCTAATCAATATTAATCTAATTTGTAATATAACCTAGATTCAAAAGTCTGTAATTCATTGCAACATCACTAACCCTAAATCTTTTTGCAAGCACAGGTGCACAATCACTTCCATCTTGAATACTTTTAATTTCTTCGTCAATAAGGGCTTTAGGCATTAATATAGAAGCAGCAAATGAATTCGCTTCAACTTCCCACTGTTTTTCACCAGTTGTAGAATTAATGTCCCTATACATTTTTCGGTCAATAAACATAGGTTGATTTTTTGAATGCAAAATAAAATGCCCCAACTCATGAGCAATAGTAAATCTTCTCCGTTCAACTTTTTTCTCATTTTCATTAAATGAAATCATTGGTTTACCCTCACGGATAATAAGAACTCCTGATATATTGTCCTCTAACTTCTTTCCAAATAGGGATATTCCTATCTCTGAAACCAATGATTCAATATCTATAGGAGCCTTAAATAGTTGGTATTTTTTCAACAAATCCTCTGTTTTTTGCTCTATGTACTTACTTGCCATTACTACTAATTAAATAATTTGATAAACTCATCATAAGACATACCTTGTCCATGTTTTTCATATAACCCTCTTAATCTTTTGTCTTCATTGCTCAAAACTTGTTCAATTTCGTTTTGAGATGGGAGAAAATCCCTAACATCTACCTGAAGTTCTTTTGCAATCCTATATAAAACATGTATAGGTGTTTTTTGCTTTCCTTTTTCTATATTAGAGATTGAAGAGCGATTAAATTTTACTCGATTTCCTAATTCTACCTGATTAATTCCTAATTTCTCCCTCTCTTTTCTTACGTTTTCACCAATTAATACATATATTTCCTGTGACATATTGGGGTTATCTTGCGCAAAGGTACGCATAAATATTTCTAATTAAAAATTAATATGTTGGCAATTTGTTGAAAATTTATTGCTAAAGTTAAATTTATTGCAGTACATTTGTTGCACAATAATAAACTGTATATTATTAATGAACTACAATTATTCAAAATTTAATTCGTCTAAATACCCCGGTCGAGAAGTGGGGCTAGATTATTTAATCTATAAATTCATTAAACATGGCAAAAAATCCTCCAACAGGAGATAACCATAGAACTGGGGCAGTGAAAGATCGTTCACAGGTATTGAATCCTAAAACAGACCATTGGGTCAAAAGGGATTCAGATACTGGGCGATTTATTGATGTAAAAACATCAGATAACAAACCATTCAAAGGTGTGACCAAAGAAAAGTAAGATATCTAGGTATAGATATTCGTCTAATTCGTTCGGTCGAGAAGAGAAAGAAAATTATTACTAACCATTAAATTATATCAATATGATTAAAAATTTTACATCAAACCAATTGACATTTGGATATAAAGGATTCTTTGTCTCGTTCAAAGGTAAGTATGCAATCGTTTGCTCTTTACTTGCGATATGTGGCGTCGGATATATGATATACAATGTATTTTCTATAAAAACACAATAACGAACAGTTTGTTCAACTATCAATTAAAACCAATTTTTCATTTATTAAATCTATTACATATGTTATCAGATGACCAAAATTTACAATCAAACGAAACCCAAGTTGTAGAAATTGAACTCTACGCTAAAGAAGGTAAAGAGGTGCCAAAAGGTTGCCACTACATAATTACCGTAGATAGACAGAAATACACTGTTAAAAAAGAGTGTATGACAGGTCAAGAAATATTAATTCTTGCAGATAAAACCCCTCATGATAGGTTTCAATTAAACCAACGATTCAAAGACGGCAAAGTTGCGAAAGTTGGTTATGACCAAAAGGTTTGTTTTACCGAACCGGGGATTGAAAAATTCATGACTATTCCATTAGATCAAACTGAAGGATAATGAAAAGGGACTTTATACTACCAGAGGAAGATAAAATCTTCCTCGATAATCTTGGTTTGTCTTGGGAAACAGTTAATGATCTTGGTATGCAATGGGTAATCATTCATGATTACCCAGTTGCTCAAGGATATAATCATCAAAAAGTATCTGTGGCATTAAAAATTGAAACAGGTTATCCAAGAACTCCTTTAGACATGGCATATTTTTTCCCAATGCTACAACGACTTGATGGTAAAGCTATCAATGCAATATGCGACCAGCAAATTGATGGGAAACAATATCAGCGTTGGTCGCGACATAGAACTGGAGAAAATCCTTGGAGAGAAGGAATTGACGACCTTACTACTCATTTGACACTAGTTAGTTTTTGGTTTGAACAGGAGTTTATAAAACAAGCAAATGGAATTGCAGCTTAGAATATCAGGACTTCACAACGAAACGTTGAAACAACACCTACTCCCCGCAGATGGAAGGGAAGCAGTTGCGGTTGCTTTGTGTGGAAGATTCAGTGACTCTGAATCAGAGTATCTATTAGTGCATGACTTAACTCTCATTCCTTACAATGAATGTTTCTCTCGTGAAAGTGATATTTTACATTGGTCAACACAAAGAATTCAACACTACTTTGAACGAATTGGAAAATCTGATTTGGCACTTTTGAAAATTCATAGTCACCCTAATGGTTACGATAAATTTTCAAGCACAGATGATTTTTCTGACATTGAGTTTTTCAATTCTGCATTTGGTTGGGCGATAAATGACAAACCTCATGCAAGTGCAGTTATGTTGCCCGAAGGAAAAATTTTTGGAAGATTTTTCTTCAATGATTTGCACCATGAACCGATTGATAAAATATTGGTTGCTGGTGATACCATTCAACAATATTCAAACTCCAAGCAGTTCAGCATAGCTGATTTTGCTTTACGAACAATTCAAGCTTTTGGTGAACAGACATACCATCGTTTAAGTCAAATGACTGTAGGTATTGTCGGCTGCTCAGGTACAGGAAGTCCAGTAATAGAACAACTGACAAGATTGGGAATTGGAAAACTTGTGGTCATTGATCCTGATATTGTTGAAGAGAAAAACCTTAATCGTATATTGAACACAACGATGTCAGATGTGAAAACACTAAAGCCTAAAGTTGTTGTAATCTCTGATGTAATTAAAAAAATTGGTCTGGGTACCGATGTTGATTCTCATCAAGTGAATTTATACGATGATGTTGAGGCCATAAAAGCACTGATAAAGTGTGATGCCGTTTTTGGTTGTATGGACACTGTTGATGGTCGGCATTTGCTAAATCAACTCTGTTCGTTTTATCTGTTGCCATATTTTGATTTAGGAGTAAAACTCGAAGCAAACGGAATTGGAGGTATAGATAAAATTTGCGGTTCAGTCCATTACCTCCAACCTTGTAAATCCTCGCTCATATCTCGTGGGGTGTATACAAAAGAAGATTTAAGGGCATCTAGTCAGTTTAGAAGAAATCCTGAAGAATTTGAGAATCTAAAAAAAGAGAAATATATCAAAAATATCAACGTGGATAATCCTGCTGTGATCAGTGTAAATATGCAGATTGCCAGTCATGCTGTTAATGAGTTTCTTAATCGGATTCACTTATATAAGACTGATCCTCCTTCTAATTATGCCGCTAGCACAATAGATATTACCGAGGGATACATTGTTAATACAAATGAATTAGATTTTCAAACAGATCATTATTTGAAAAAGAGATCAGGACGAGGAGATATTAACCCTTTTATAGAAATGTCAGAACTTGTGTCATGAGGTGGCTTCAGAGAATAGTTGATAAATTTGTAGAGTGGTCTCAACCAGAACATAAGTTTGTTAATGTAGTGGAGTTTCCTGAAAATGTAAATGAAAAAACTATTTACATCGTTGGAGAATCAATTCAGCCCTGGCTTTTAGCTTTTAACTGTCCTTGCGGTTGTCATAGTATAATTCAACTAGACTTACTGAAAGATACTGACCCATGTTGGAAATATAAGGTCACGAAAAAAAAGAAAATCAATATTTCTCCTTCCATTTGGCGAACCTCAGGTTGCAAAAGCCACTTCTTTGTTCGTAAAAGCAAAATTGATTGGGCATAGAATTATAAATCAAATGAAGATTCAACTACTGTATTCCCTTTTTAAATAGTTACTTAACTATTAAATATGGATTATCAAGTATCATTTTCCAAAGATTATCCTCGCTATCATAGTTAAAAAAAACACCAACAACCTTATTGACGGAGCTAAAGTCAATTTTTGATCCAGTAATATCTTGAATAAAAGAGCAGTCTGGGCTTAATAGGTATTGTTTTCCATTTATCTCTTTTGCAATTAATATTTCTGTTTTCATATGAACATTACCAAATTTAAAATGAGGAATGTTTTTAATAGTTTGAATCTTTTTTCTTGTCATGACATATAGTAACTCAATCCATTCTTGACAAATAGGTGAAACAAGTGTTTTGTAATATTCTTTCTGTAGAACAATATCACTTTTGTATTCTTTGATACTCTTGTCCCAAAGTTCATCATCAAAGAGAATTGATAGCTCGTGTGCGGAAACCCTTGACCTAATTCCAGCTTGATAAATTTTTAGTGCCTTTAAACTTGGCAATCCTATTTCTATGAGCATTGACAGTTCCTCAATAATTTCAGCTTCGTCCGTCATTTTCATAACCCTAAGTTTTTTGGCAATACCATTAAAAACCCAAGGTAATTTAAAGGTGAATAATTCTGATATGATGGACTCGACTCCATCAAAAGCATTCAAAGAACTTATTGGCTCTGCATTAATCCATTTTGAAAGAATTGAATTTAAGTTTTGATTTGCAGTATGATTAATATCCACCACTAATATTGGCATTTGTTCAATTATGTTTATTGTAGCATTTGCTAAAGAAATTTTATCATCAATTAATTTTTCTGAATCACCAAAAGAACGCACTGCAAGTAGAATTTCATCCATTTTACTTTCAAGGAACAGGTCGCTGTTAAGGGGAATACCTGAATTAGTTAAGGATTTCCATTTTGTTTTATCATTTCCAACTTTCTTAATAATACCCTTAACTCTTGCTTGAAAAAATTTCAATATGTTTTCTGTGGAGACGACATCTTGATTTTTTGCTTGAATAAATGCTAAAGAGCTTTTGAAAAAAGATTCCACCCACCCAAAGTCAATCTCATCCGTTGTATTATGTAATTCTTGCAATGCAAGCAGCGTGTCATCAATCCAATCAATGGTTTCATCAATAACTTTTGCTTTTTCTCCAAGTTCTTCAATTTTATTTTCTGTAATAAGTTGCAGTAAGGTATCAATGTCTATTCCATCCGCCGAGGTAACTTGATATAATACCCTTATCAAAGCTAAAATTCCACTTGAAGCAATATCTATTTCCTCCTTATTGAAGTATTGTCTTATCGTTTGTTCATACCACCTTACTTTTTCCTTTGCTCTAGGTGTTGAAGTATCTGAAATATCTCTTGCAACAAGAATTTTTCCCTCATGGTCAACAAAAGCTCTACCAGCCCTGCCGGCGATATTCCAAAAGTCTCTCGCAGTAATTTTTTCTCCTGCTTGATAAATGGTAGAGAAGATAACCGATGAAACCCCTAAATTAACCCCTTGTCCTAATGTTGAAGTTGAAATTATTACAAGAGGCTTATCATTCCTCATCAATCTTTCTAATGGTAATCTTACATCAGCCTGTAGTCCTCCATGATGACAGAGAATCCCTTTTTTTGCATACAAAAGCCAATTACTATTTTCCCCGTAAGTTTCAGTACAAGCCAACTCAAATGATTTCCATTCATTCTTGTTTGACCACTTGTAGTCTTCGGGATCATTTCCTAAGCATTTAAGATAAGCATTTGCCATTGTAAATACAGACTTTTTAGCACCAACAAAAATTAAAGTTGTTCCAAAACTTCTCAGTTTAAATGCAGTGGATGCAACTGCTTCATTCTTATTGCTTGGAAAATATCTAACCTTCCTTTGTTTTTGCTTTAATGGTTGCTGTTCACTAGAAACAAATTTGTTGTTGAATGAAGGTCGGGTTTCGTCGTTATTCATCCAATTTAAATTTACCTGTGAGCCTGTCCAATCTAAAATACCCAATCTTTCGTCAGACGGTCTCCAAGTATCCTTATAAATAGTATCTGTAGATTTTGTAAGCCAAAGAGCCAAGTCTTCTGGGTTTGGAAGAACGGCAGATAAAACCAAAAACCTACCATTGTTTTTTTCAATAAAGAATCTTAACTCTTCATAAAAAATTTCATTTACAATTAGTCTTTTATTTTCTCCCAATAAATGCCCCTCATCAATTATTATTAACTTAATTTGATTGGCAATTTCTCTATTACCTCTAATAATTGCTTTTGCTTTCTCTGGAGTTGCAATAATTACATGTGATTCTTCAACAATTTTTTCATCAAGTCGATTATACAAACTACCACCGTAGAGGTGAGATAAATTAATGCCAACATTTGATAAAATTTGATCTAAAGAATTTTCAACTTCGAAAGCCAAAGACCTAAAAGGTGCAATATATAAAACCTTGTTTACGGATTCTTTACCAACACAATCGAGAATTGCTATTTCTGCAATTCTTGTCTTTCCACTACTTGTTGGAATCGTAACAACACATCCAAAATTTTCGGGATTCAAAACTTTTATCAGAGATTTTCTTTGTGTTATAAAGAGTTCAAAAATTCCTCTTGGTTGAAGGTAAACAAGTGATTGAATGTATCTTTTTATTGTAGGAGAATGGATGTCAAAATAACTTCTTAATGAATTCCACAATGAAGCCTCATTAAATCCGTCCGCAATCAAAATTAAAAGTCGAATTATCCACCACATGCTTGGTTCGGAATTTAGTTCTACGATTTCTTTCAAAGTGATTAGATTTTCTCTTGCGGTAGATAAATATATTTCATTTCCAGTCTGAAAGTATTTTATAAAACCGTTGAGACATCTTGCAATACTTATCTCATAAATTTTTTGTTCTCCTTCTTCATTTTCATTCTCAAAAGAACTTGAAATGAAATCATCTGAATAAGTTCCATCTACAATTAAACGTTCAATCAGTTCTGCTAATGCAGTAAAATTTCGTTCAAGAAAAAGTGCTACGAGGCTTGAAATAACCGTATTGGTTTTTATTTTCCGAATGAGGATAAAAGATTTGGAATATTGAAAACTTACATAGTAAGCTAAAGCAGAAATCAAACAATAATAATTGCTCAATTCAGTTTTGTTTACTTCAGAGCTGTGAACAAATTCTAAGATTGAAGCTCCCTTTTCCATTGGCTCTCTACACAACTCTAAATTTTGGTTCTCTCCAAATGAGCAGCCTATTTCTAAATAGTAAAGGGCTAAAATGTTTAAATTATTATCTTGAATTGTGTAAGCAGGGAAATTTTCTCTTTGCTCAGAAGTATTGAACAATATATATCGTGCATCAGCTTGTGCAATTAAACCCTGTAAAAGCTCATCACTGTTTACCTTGCGTAACCTTTCAATATTTCGTTCAATGTTCATACTTGATCAGGATTAGCAAATAGGTATTCAGCCTTTTCAAATGCTTTATTAATGAGTTCCTCTGGAGCATCAATGCCGATAGATATTAAAACAAAAAGTGGATTATCTGATTTTAGGTGAGCTTCAACAACATTAAACGTATCCAAATTACTCAATAGAAAACCCGTATAAATTAAATCTCCTTTTCCTTTTACTTCATCTATGATAAATGTATCAAGCAAATCTGCAAGGTCTTTAGTTTTAGCATCCCGTCCAAGCTCATCAACCATGAAGGAGTATGATAAAGGTTTTTTGTCTTTTGACAGTGATTTGGAAATATCTTTGATTACTTTACTACTTGGAGTCTTTCTGAATTTTGCTTCCCCCAAATAGAGCTTTATTCTTTTTGACTTTTTATTGTCAATTACATCAATAAGTAAAGTATCGTCGCCTTTTATTGCTTGGTCAGCATTCGGATTGTATTTCAGTTTGAATGCCTTAATAAGTTTTTTTCCTAAGGCACTTTCAATGTATTCTGATAAAATCACCTCAGTTGCATTACCCTTTCTTGTTCTATCTGCCGTTGGTAGTTTTCTATTCTGTTCTGCATATTTTTCAAATCCTAGTTTTGTAAAGTTCTCTTTTAGTTTTTGAACTCTGTATTCACTATGATGGTGTTCAAATATCTTGCTCCCCAACCAATCAATTAACTGTTTGTCTGTTGTTTTAATTAGTTGTGTTAATGCCCTATGAGATTTATCTATAGTTACAGGTACATCATTGCAACTCAACCATACTCCAAAAATATTTGGGGTGGCGGGATGATGACCTAATAATTCTGCTTGAGTTTTCACTTAATTAATTTATACTATTTATAATAATTGTCAATACCTATTGAGATGGGTAACAATATTGTATTAATATAATATGATAGTCTGCAAAGTTACAACTAAACTAGTGTATGTGAAGGATTTTCATATACAAATAAATCAGTTTGTATATGAAAACCTACTCTTAACAAAGTTTTTTATATGATACTTTTCTTAAAAAATACTTATGGTTTAGCTTAGAAAACTATTGAGGCTATCTACCTGTGTGCATACTAGTGAATAATTCAAATTGAATTATTTTTACAATTTAATGAAGAATTCAATTTTTAAATTCTTACCAATTCTAATACTTGTTAAGTATAGAAACTATTAAAACCCATTTATTCAATTCACTTAAAGGACAGATATTTTTACAATTAAAATGATTAGTGATGAAAGTATAAAACAATACATTCAAAAAGAAAAACTATCCCTAGTTAATATGGTTTTTGTATCAAAAGATAACTTAATTAGTTTAAGCACCTTTCTGTACATTATAAATTTCATAGGAAAGATTGATACATGCCTTGACAAGGTATCAAAATAAAAATAATTTGCGATACACAATATGACAGTTCTAAATGGCATATATTTTCTTCAAGGAAACATATCATGGTAAAGTGTTTCAGATAAAGATAGTTGACGTTGAGTAAATATGTAATATTAAGCATCAACCAACAAGCTAAAAGATTAATATTTAGTTTTACTAATCTGATCGTAAATTTTTTTAGCTATTAGCTTTCCATTAGAGTATTCATTATTGAAGTGAATTTCGTTTTGACATTCTGGCCAATATCCAGTTTTTTCTCTAAATAAATATACTAATTCAGCTTCAATACTTTCTGCCTCTAGTTTCACTAAATTATTAAAAGTATAAACAAACAAGATAACGGAAGAATAATTTTTCCATTTGTAACCGCTATAACCTCCAACTCCTTTAGCTCGCAATCCTTCGTATAACCTTCTTCGAATAGAAGACTTTGTTGCTCCAATATATAATACCTTGTCCTTTGACTTAATTATATATACTTTATATCTATTATTTGTAAGAGGTTCATAAAATTTTGTATTATTTGTACCCTTTACAAGGTCTAAAATTGATATCAATTCTTTATTTTTAAGAGTTAACTGGAAAATGTAAGGTTCAATTTTCATAACACAATTTGATCTTATCAATTAAAATCTATAAAACATTCTTAATAACAAACTTTTCAGAGCTTCTTAGTTAATTAATGTTGTCACAATTGGAGTATCAAAATTCCAAAAGGCATAAGAGTTTCTAAAAGTACTAACCTCAGGTAATAGCGAACCCTTATTACCCCAATTTATAATGAGGTAATCCTTATCAAAATTATTTTTCCAATGGTTGTGGTTTAATTGACTGTTAAGAGCTGGGGTATGAGTTTTAATTAATAATCGTTCTGACACTTCAATATATTTATCCCACATCTCCATACTATAATCATGATCTTTGTTTTCTTCGTCTTTACTTGATTTTACTATGTACCCAAAACGGACTTCCGTTGGTTCAATTGATGATTCAATAAAATCTGAATCTAAGCGATCTTTAGAGAATAAGCGAGCAGCAAAGGTATTTTCCTTGGCTAATCCAATATAGACTAAGGCATTTTTACCATAAGCATAATGATCTGCATAAATTTGATACAAACCATAGTCGTTAAGTCCATGCATCTGTGAGATAATATCCTTATCAAATTTTTTCATCTCCCAATTGATATTGATTATTTCGACATCTTTTTTCATAAATCAAACAGCTAATAAAATTATACAATGAGTTAATCAAAGCAAAGTTAACTATCTAGCTTTTAGTTTTTGAGGATTTCTACACTTTATATTATTTTAAATTCATGATTATATAACTTCTAATTTTCACTAATGTTTCTCCTTTCGGTTCCGACTTATCACTAAAAATCTTATACATTGTCGAGGAATCAACTCCGATTTCCTTACCCATTTGTCTCAAGGTTTGCCCCGAAACCATCCTCGCATAATTTACCTGAGTTTGGAGATTTTCATGTTCCCATTCAAAGGGGAAGTACCCTATGAACTTGATGATTTTAGAGGCATACTTTTCAGTTGGTTCATTCCTATTGAGCTCCCATAAAGTTACCGTATCTGCCACCACATTAAGTATCTTTGCCACCTGTGGTTGCGATAATTTCCTTTCTAGACGTGCTTTTCTCAAATGGTCTCCCAATGTCCGAGGATCGATTAAATCCGCCTCCTGTGTGCGTTTTGAGCCTTTTAGGCGAAAGTAACAAGAAGTGCGCACAACGGTGCCCCTGCGGATATTACAACCACCCAGAAAAAGAATGCGTATGCCCACCCGGTGCAGTCCAGAAATACTTAAATAAAATTTCAGGTCCTCTTTTAGATAGAATCGACCTACATGTAGAGGTTGTTCCTGTGAATTTCAACGAACTCATTTCCGAAACTAAATCGGAAAAAAGCACCAATATTCGGGAACGAGTAATGAGTGCGAGAGATATACAGCAGGAGCGTTTTAAAGAAATACAAGGACTTCACTCCAATGCACAAATGGGAGGCAAAGAAGTGCAAGAAATTTGTATCATATCTGATGCAGGTCGAAATCTTTTAAAACGCGCTATGGAGAAATTAAATCTCTCTGCCCGTGCTTATGACCGTATTCTTAAAGTGTCTCGCACCATAGCCGACCTCGCTCAGAGCGAAGAAATCAAAGTCGAGCATCTTGCAGAAGCCATTCACTATCGCAGTTTGGATAGAGAGAACTGGGCGAATCAGGGGTAGAAGTTCAAGGATTCAATCATCCAAAAATCTAACCTCGCCACTTTTAATATCGTAGTAGGCTCCTACCAATTGGATTTGATTCACTACAAGCAAGCTATCAATGATTTTGCTTTTTTTCCGAATGTCATTCATCGTAGTATGAATATTATTCAGACAAGTGAGAGTAGATTCATTTTCTTTTACTCTATGGTCATCAGTATGTGATATTTCAATGTCTTCCATTATAGAAGAAAGGTTTCCAATGTGTATCTTGTCTAGCGAACCATTAATAGCCCCGCAGCTACCGTGCCCCATCACTACGATTAGTTTGGTTCCTTTGAATTTCACAGCATACTCCATACTCCCAAGGATATGTGAGTTTTCAATATTCCCTGCTACACGAGCTACAAATAGATTTCCAATACCTTGGTCAAAAATAATTTCTGGTGGTATGCGAGAATCTATACACGAGAGTATAAAACTATGAGGGGCTTGGTGTTTCTTGGTGTGTTCTATTTGATTGTGATAATCGGTATTTATTAATTGATTATCTAGAAAGCGATTATTGCCATATTTCAATTCTACCAATGCATCTTCAGCTGTATGAATCTTATCACGGATCAAATGATCAGACTGGTGATAAGATTCTGCACAACTAAAAATGGAAACGATGAAAAATAAAATTACAATTGGACAATTCTTCAAAATTCAATCCTATTTACCACTTCAATCCTGTAAATCTATTTTTCATTTCTGGACGGAATAAGATAGCTAAATATGCCCAATTTTGGGTAGCATCTTTATTTCCTCCTCTCAACATCTGTAAAGATTCTGAGCCAAACATCTGTGAATATCCACCTTGAAATGACACCGCTTCGGAAAATAAATAGCCTGCTGTCAAGTCAAGTTCAGTACCTAAATAGGAACTTGCTTTCTGCAAGCCAATCAAATTAACATCTCTGATATCCGCAGCAGAATTAAAATAGTGTATGGTCGCCCCTAGAAATACCTTGGGATTGATATCATACTTACATCTCAAAGACCCATCCATCAATCCTACAGAATTGATATGGCGACCTCCTACATAGAAATAATCCATATATCCATTATGTCTGTGATTCGTGCCATACAAAGGGTTGAAAGAGTTATTTTGAGTATTGGTAGGGTCTATCTGGCTTGTTCCACTAATGTATTCAAATCCTCCTGTAAGAGATATTTTATTTTTCTTTGTTTCATTGATTAGTTTGGAATAATTAATCTCGGCATTCGCATCAAAGGCGGCTACATTTTTATTTTTCTGATCCCATCCAAACTGATAGTAGAAAAATCCTCTAAACGTCCAATCTTTTTCTTTGTATTGAATCACTGGGATACCAATAGTAGAGGTATAATTGACCTTGTCTTTATTGTGTGTAACAGTCGTATCGGATTGCATACCATTATTCCACATCAAAAAACCGATAGTGAATTGATCCCATTTTTTATTCAACCAAAGCATTTGGGCTATCTTGTATTGATTAGCTTGATTGTAGTAAGTTCCTGTGAGAAAATCACCTGTCTGATTATATGCAAACCCTCCATGAATTTGAAGCTGATTGGCAGAGTCCGAATATTTCAATAATGCTATATCGTGAGCTCTAGCTTGTAATGCCCAGTCGAGATTCCCAAGAAAACGCGCATCATCATAGTCTAATTCTTGACGACCAATTTTGGCAGAAAATTTGGGGTGAAATTGAATATCCATCCATGCTTCGTGTAAAGATTGAAACCCATCGGTAATTTTAATTTGCGAAGTATTGCCCCACGTACGAATATCTTGAATAGCGGCGCCGAATTTTACTTTATCAGCTTGATAGGTGGCATTGAGCCGGCTGCGCTGACCTATGGAAAACCCTGCCTCTACACCACTATCTACTAATGTGCCGAATCCGTGACGGTACTCACTACGATTTAAAATTTGCCCTGAAATATTGAACTGGGCATAGGACTGTACTGCTATCAAAATAAACAGAAAATTGATAATTGCACTCTTTTTCATACGCTTGAATTTTAATGAAACAATTGATTTTTTAATTTATAAAATAGGATATTATTTTCGATATGAATATGTTGGTGCAGTCTATCTACATAGTGTTTTAGCAAATGATATAAATGCTTGTATGAATTACAAGCATCATCAGGAGCTGTAAAATTATTAGAAAGTGTAGCTATCATATTATATCTATCACCTTCTTGCTGGTGCTCTAGTTCCATCTGATTAATAGGGGAGAGTATGAATGTATTAGTTTTATCGAAATCTTTTTGCGAGATTATTGGAAATAAAACCTCTTCTTCTTTCTGTAAGTGAAAAAGAATATCAACGCTGTCCTCTTCAAATAATTTTTGAATATCAATAAGTTCTTCGTGATTCAGACCGTGTGCTTGTACTACTTTATCCAAATATGATTTTATAATAGGAATTTGCACTCTTATTTCTTCGTGAAATTCCTTTATAATGTAACTGACCAATTCTGGTATTTCTAATGAATTAGGGTCAATGACATTGGCATTAGGTTTGGATTCTTGTAGTTCAGTAATTACATCTGCTACTTTCAAATTATTTTTTCCGCACACCTCACGCAGTGATACCCCACCTCCACAGCAAAAATCTATTTGATATTTATCAAAAATAGTAGCGGTATTCCAGTTGCTTGCCACCCATTCACCGACTGTGTTTTCTGCGTTTAACATCACTTACATTTTGGCTATGAGTTCTTTGATTTTGGCTATTGCCTGTGTAGGCTCTTGTTCTAATCCTTCCTGAATATGAGCGATACTACCATCGACATCCAGTACGTAGATCGAATTAGAATGGTCAAATCCACCATCAGATAGTTTCTTAATTTTTACCCCTAATACATTAGCTATTTCGTCGGTAGAACTTTGAACTGAAGAAATCATCGTCCACTGATCGCCGATTCCTCTCTCTTTAGCAAATTCTCTAAATCGCTCTGGCGTATCTTTCTCAGGATCCATGCTAATGAGTAGAAAGTGTACATCATTAGAATTTACTTCTTTTTCAATTCGCTGAATATCTGCTACGATACGCGGGCAAGCGGAAGCACAATTGGTGAAAACCATCGCTGCGACAACTATTTTTCCGCGCATAGATTCTAGCTTTATCGTGGTTCCATCTTGTTTTTTCCAGTCACTCGTGAGCTGATAGATAGATTCATCTGAAAGTGCTGATTTCGATTGAGTCTCCGAATTAGCATCTTTTTTGCAACACTCTTTTTTCTGTTGACAGGAAAATGCAATAAGCAATAAGATTGAAATGAAAATTGATTTAAGATTCATAAATTTTTATTTTAAAAGATTAATATAAAACTGTGTAAGCACATCGCTCAAATGATTCGTATGATTTAATATTTTATACCCCGCAGTGCCAAACATCTTTGGGTAATAAAATTTTGCACTCGCTTCAATAGCTATAGCAGAGGAAAAAATATTTTTGGATTCAGCTTCTCGAATGGCTTTCTTCACATCATAGATTCCGTAATCTCCTTCGTAAGTGTCATAGTCATTCGGTTTACCATCAGATAGGAGGAGTAGCCATTTTTTGTCTGCTTTGATATTGGACAAAATATAGGTAGCGTGACGAATCGCTGCCCCAATGCGGGTATATCCGCTACTATTCATATCACCTACACGATATTTAACATCTGTCCAATTTTCGTGGAAAGCCTTATAGGTTGTATAGTAGCATTGAGAATGGGTATGGCTTGAGAATCCATCTATCTGAAATTTCAACTGAAAACTATCCCAAACCTCTGAAGCTATAATAATCGCCTCTTTTTCTATATCTAATATTCTTCTATTGAGTGTGTATCCGTCAGTACTCAAGCTACAATCAGTCAAAACTAAAATGGCAATGTCTTTTGTTTTTTTTCGTTTTGATATATATACATTTTCATTTGGGGTCTTTCCAGTATGAATATCTGTATAAGTCTCTACCAATGCATCTAAATCTGGTTCATCGCCTTCGGCCAATCTTTTTTTGACATAATAATCAGACAAATGTTTTTCAGAATTTCGCTTGAGCTTCTGGATTTTTGATTTTGACTTTTTCAGAATAGTTTGAGTGTATTCTGGCCGTGATTCTTTATGTCGATTGTATATGAGTTTGCAATAATTCTCTTTGTATTGGCGTGATTTTTCGTTCCATTCTGGATAGCTAAAATCATAATGAGAAATATTGACATCGACATCGTTTAGTCCCATTGCATTGACAAAGTCAGTCTTATAGATAGAATGCACTGGGCTATCCACACGGACTAATTGCTGAATATTCAACTCTTGGAGTGCCTCGGCGTGTTCGTCCATATCATCGCTACCATCAAAATTTCGCCACCGCCCTGAGAAGGTATCGAGCGTTTCTATTTTTTCAAAATTATGGGTGAGCGTATACTCTTCTTGCTCTTTTGTATTGATACGTAGTATTTGCGTATTCTCTACATTTTTACCTTTGACTTCAGTGTATTTTTCCTTGTCTTTTTCATCAGCTACCGTGCTTTTTTTCAAAGGATTTATAAGTTCGTTGTAGTCGTTCCAGTCTTTGTCATCAAATGCATAATGCTTGCCATAAACCCATTCCATTGTGGGTTTATGGTTTGGAAATTTTTTGTGCTGATAGTCTAATTCTGCATTTATGATTTTTAGATATAATTCTTCAAAAAATGGAAACTGTTTTTTGAGAAACTCAATAATTTGAGCTGCATATTTTTCAGACATATGAAGTCTGTCTACATTTTGATCTTCTTCAGATATTAGACTTGATCGAAACAAAAGAAACTGTCCTGACATATAAATTGTCCTAAATACATAGTAATTGCGATTTATTTCATCGTTCATCCCACGAGTGTAGAAAGGAGGAAGAAAAAAAGTACTGCCCTTCCACCCTCCTATCTTTTCGGCTGGATAAATCCTAATCGGAACTCCGCATATCATCTGCGCTAGATAAGTAAGTCTATGACTCATCTCATCTAAATTCACTTTATTTGCCTCCTCTAAAGGGTCAGCGGTTTCGGTGCGAATGTAGTGGACGAGCTCACTTATTTTCTTGAATATGTATTGATCCCATTCCATCTAAAAATTCATATTGATAATATCCTCTAATGCCAACTGAATATCTTTATCGTCGGTCAGGGTTTCTGCTATGGCTACTTTACAAGCTAGTCGTGGAGGTAGTCCTGAATGAATCAATTTCCCTGCATCGACCAATAGTCTAGTAGATATCGTTTCGGTCAAATCGAGTTCGGTTAGATTTCTCACTTTCTGTGCTATCTGTATGAGGCGGCTTGCTGTCGCTGTATTGACACCTGTTTCTTTTTCTACGATTTCAGTCTCAATCTCTTTATTGGGATACTGAAAAGTCATCATCACGAATCGCTGGCGAGTAGAGGCTTTTAGTTCTTTATACCCTCGCTGATAACCTGGATTAAACGAAGCAACGAGCATAAATCCATTACTAGCATTGAGCACTTCATTGTGTCTATCCAAGAATAATTTTCTACGGTGGTCGGTCAAAGAATGTATTGCCACCAACACATCAGGTCGAGCCTCTGCTATTTCATCTAGATAAATCATTGCACCTCGTCGAATGGCTTGGGTCAGAGGTCCGTCTATCCATTCGGTGTCAGCGCCCTTCACAATATATCTTCCCAATAAATCCACTGTGGAAGTTTCTTCGTGGCAGACAATAGAAATTAATTCTTTCTGAAATCGCTCTGCCATATATTCTACAAATCTCGATTTGCCAGAACCAGTCGGTCCTTTGATTATGAGAGGTAGTTGATTTTTATAACAATGCTCAAATACCTCTATCTCTTTGCCTTGAGGGTGATAATAAATTTTATTTTCTTGGGGTAAATTCATTAGTCAGAATTAATTTGCCGATACATCAGAAGCCGAAACAATCGCTTCATCATTGGGCCGTCCATATCTTGAAAAGTCTATAATATAAAGTATGATACCAATTGTAAATAAAGTAGCGGCTAGGATCAAACCTAAAAAATGAGGCTCTATTTCTTGTTGAACTAAAGTGAAATCCATTCCAGATTTTCTCTCTAAATAGACCTGTGCTATACCTGCTACTGCAAAAGCCCCAGTCATACCTATCATTCCGATATTGGATATCCAAAATGCCAGCGTGCCATATAGACTGTTATAATTTTTTCTACCAGTCATTAGCGGCATCGCATAGCTGATAATCGCCAATACTATCATCGCATAAGCTCCCCAGAAGGCAAGGTGTCCGTGCATAGCAGTAACTAATGTGCCGTGTGTGTACATATTTACACTAGGCAAAGTATGAGCAAAACCCAAGAAACCCGCACCTACAAAAGACATAATGGCGCATCCAATCGTCCACATCAAAGCAATTTTATTGGGGTGCTCTCTACCGCTTCGACGATACATGGTCACAGCAAACAGCGCCATTCCTAAAAATGCCAAAGGTTCTAATGCAGAAAATATGCCTCCTACAATCAACCAATATTTCGGTGTACCGATATAATAATAATGGTGACCTGTGCCTAAAATTCCAGATAAGAAAGTCAAGCCGACTATGACATAGAGCCACTTCTCGATTACCTCTCTATCTACACCTGTCAATTTGATTAATAAATATGCAAGAATACCTCCCATAATCAATTCCCAAACACCTTCAACCCAAAGGTGAACAACCCACCATCTGAAATAAGAATCCATCGTCTGATTTTCAAAATAAATCATCCCTGGTAGATAAAGTAAAGCAGCCGCTACTAACCCCGTGTAGATAACCAAACTCGTGGTAGAAGTTCGCTCCGCTTTATACAAAGTCATACCGATATTGAACAAAAATGTCAATACATTGACTACAACTAAAAAGTCTAAAGGGCGAGGGATTTCTAAAAATTTTCTTCCTTCCCACCAGTTGAAATGAAAGCCAATGACTGCTATGACTCCGACTACAATAAGAGACAATAATTGAATAAAGCCCAATTTGACGGAATACAATTCTCTATTGGTCTCATCGGGTATGATAAAATAAGCTGCTCCCATAAAGCCGGTTAATAGCCATACGACCAAAAGATTAGTATGCACGGCACGAGCGGTATTGAAGGGAATATAATCGTGAAGATTGTCAAAACCCATATGGGCAAAACCCATAATAAATCCGTATGCGAGCTGCAAACTCAATAGAAGCATACAGGTAGCGAAAAAATAATATGCTAATTTTTGTGACTTGAATTTCATTTTAATATCGTTTTTAAATGAATAAATTATTTACTGGCGTTTAAGGTAGGTTTAGCTGGAAAACCATTGAGGTCTGCCTCACCAGCCCATTTGAGAAATGCAACGACATCGTTTGCTTCTTCTTCGGTCATACCATAAGCCACCATTTTTCTGCCACGAGGACTCCAAGGAGTTTTGGACATTAATGCTGCCTTGATATATCCTTCACCTCTTCTTTCGTATGCTTTTGTAAGTTCAGGGGCATAGTATGCACCTTCGCCGAATATCGTATGACATCCCATACAATTATTTTTTTCCCATATCACTTTTCCACGATTGACCGCAGGAGTAATATTGCTAGCATTGGTCTGACTCGGAACAGTATTGATAGTATCTACAGTCAGCCATAGAAATACTCCTGAAAAGAATATTGTCCCTATAACAAAGAACCATCTTGCTTGTGATTTAGATAACATAATTTTTTAATTTTTAAAAGTTATAACAATTTTATTTGGCACATCGAAATCCTAAATTAGCTACACAGTATTTCGCTTTCAAACTTGAACGCATCGCATATCGCATAAATGCGGCATAGTTCCGCACATCTTTGGACGAAAACGAACCGCCTCCGCAAAATTTGGACTTATCCAATCCTCCGTTTTCTCTTGATTCGCCAGTAGTCAAAGCACTATTGAAGTCACTCGTCCATTCCCAAACCAATCCATGCATATCATAGACTCCATATACATTTTTAAATGTACTCCCTCGTTTGCGTCTATTGATAGGTTGTGGCTTGGCGACCCAGTCGAGCAGCCATTGATTGAACCGCTTGTCTTTATATCCATCTTTATTTGTTTCGTTTGCTTGTGCTGCTAATTCCCACTCTGCCGTAGTCGCTAATCTTTTTCCCTGACATTCACAATATTTCGTAGCGGCAAACCAGGATACATTTACGACAGGTTGATTCGCTAAGGAATCAGAAAAACTTGTATCCGTCGTCCATTGACCTAAATATCCTTGGTCTATAAATATTTTTTTTGCTTTTGACTTTTTCCATTCGGCATTTTTCTTGACGAAGGTTAAAAACTCTGCATTGGACACTTGAAAATTATCTAATGAAAATTTTTTGACCACAATCCTCTGCGTGTCGAGAGAGTATAGAGGGCGGTATATACCGCCCTCTATTACAACTAATTTGGTCTGTGCTGAAATTTTAAAAACAAATAAACTAAATATAAAAATGAAAAATGGTTTAGTCATTTGAAACTTACCTCTATTATTTTTCGCCTCCTTTATTGCCAAAATTGTTTAGAATATAAGTAGCTACAGCAGAAATTTGTTTATCACTTAAACTTTGTTTTGGCATTATTCCATCATACTGTTTTCCATTGACAGTTATTTTTCCTGAAACTCCATTTTTAATGGCAGCGGTTAGCTTATTGGCATCACTTGCGAAATAATCTGAACCAGCTAACGGAGGGAATGAACCTGGGATTCCCTTTCCATCTGCTTGGTGACATGCTTGACAAGTGCTAGCGTAGAGAGATTTGCCCATCGCTATTTTCTCATCTTTTGTCAATGGTTTCTCTGCCGCTTTGGCTGTCTCTGGCATTTCTTGTATAGCACCACCTTCTGGCAAATACACTCTATCATCTTGCTGACCTGAATAGATATTTTTATTTTCTTCACCTTCTACTTTGAGCATTCCTAATGAACCTTTATTGAACGTTCTGAATATAGAATGGTCTACAAGAATGTAGTTTGAAGGGACATCCAGTTTAAATTCTGTAATAGCGGAGCCGCCTGCTGGCACTAGCGTTGTCTGAACATTATGGTCTTGTTGTGAACCCCCTTCACGATTGACATTATCGAAAATCTCACCGATTACGTGGAAGCTAGATACCAAGTTAGGTCCACCATTTCCTACAAATAGTCTCACTGTTTCCCCAGCTTTGGCTTTAAGTGATTTGTCGCCTGCTATGGCTCCTACGTGACCATTGAATACAACATAGTCTGGTTGCTCTTTGAGCGCTTTTTCCATAGAGAATGGTTGAGTCCCAGACTCGCCATAAGCTCCTTTGGTATAAAAGTCCCCTTGCATCACATAAAACTCTTTATCCACTTTTGGCAATCCTTTTTTCGGCTCTACCAAGATAAGTCCATACATACCATTGGCTATGTGCATTCCCACAGGTGCTGTAGCACAGTGATAGACATAAAGTCCTTCATTCAATGCAGTAAATGTAAATTTGGTTTCGTGACCTGGTGCTGTAAAAGTAGCTCCCGCTCCTCCTCCTTGACCAGTAACTGCGTGCAAATCAATATTGTGAGGGAGTTTGTTGTTTGGGTGATTTTTTAGGTGAAACTCCACCAAGTCGCCTTGTCTTACACGAATAAATTTACCTGGCACATCGCCTCCATACGTCCAGTAGTTGTACTTCACACCATCCATCATTTCCATATCCTTCTCTATAACTTCGAGATTGACAATGACTTTGGTAGCGTGTGTACGAGTAATTGGGGGAGGTACATTGGGAGCGTCTGTCAATACTGCAATTTCCTCACCTTTAATTGTTTCTAGTCCATCATTTTTGCTATTGCAGTTGACCAACAATAAGGCACTACCTATAAGAATAGTATTGAATAAATTTGAAAATAGCTTGTTCATTTTTTAAAAATTTAAATGTGAAATTTTTTATTTTTTTACACTTAATACCTCTTCTACACTCACTTCACCTCCGCCATTGCCAAATGAATTAAGGACATAAGTAGCTACATCGGCAGCTTCTTCATCTGTTACTACTTGCTTGGGCATAGGAGTATTATATTTTTTACCATTGACGGTAATTTCGCCCTCTAATCCATTGACTATATTGGCTACCATTTTTAGCTTATCTGTAGCAAAGAAGTCTGAACTAGCCAAAGGAGGAAATGTATTTTCTACACCTTTTCCGTCTGCTTGATGACAGGCTTGGCAGGTTTTCTCATAAACTTTTTTACCATTGGCTATTTTGGTATCCAATGGGGACAGTGAAGATTCGTCTAATTTGAAATCATCTTTTGATTTTTTCTTCTCGCCACAGCTAGCGACTACGAGTATTGCAAATGCAATGATTGGAATTAAATTTCTTTTTCTCATACTGAATTAATTTTAGAGTTTTTTTATATACGATTTTACGATAGGAATATCGCAAATGTGGTTAATTTTTTTTAAATAATAGATTTATTTTTTACAACGACATCGTATAAGCTACAATTCAATAGCTCTTTATTCAATCTCTCTCTAATCTGTACATATTTATCATGAAAAGCACATGGATTTTTCCCTGGACACTCAGACAAGCCTAGAATGCACTTGTTAAGCGTATCGGCTCCATCAAAAACCTTGACAATTTCAATTACATTCAATTTTTTCATGATCTCTACAGGTATAAAATAGCCACCAAACGGACCCTTTGCTGCCTGTACAAAACTATTTTTGGATAATTGCTGTACTACTTTGGCGGTAAAGGCTTCAGGGGAACCTAGCATTCGTGTAATATCCTTCTGCTTGACATAATCGCCATTTAGCGAGCCCTTGGCTATTATCACTAAGGCTCTGAGAGCATATTCACAGGTTTTTGAGAACAAGACTTCTTTAGTTTATTATTTTCCGCAAATTTATAAAGGATTAGTTAATTAATAATTCATTTGCATGAAACTGTGATGTGAATCACAAAATTGAATGTATAGAGAATTAAAAAACTCATTTTCATATGCATAAATGATAACTTTGATCACTCAATATTTCTGAATCTAGATGAGACAATACATACTTTTGAATTTTTTCTAATGTTTCATCTTGAGGTTTGGATTTACCGTTGAAGATTTTGTAAATAGTAGAGCTATCAACTCCAATTTCCTTTCCCATATGCTTCAAAGTATTTCCTGAAACCATCCTCGCATAACTTACCTTGGTTTGGAGACTTTCATCTTTCCACTCAAAAGGGAAATATCCTATGAACTGGATGATTTTAGAAGCAAACTTTTCAGTTGGATGATTCCTATTTTTCTCCCAAAAAGTTATTGTATTAGTAGAAACACCTATAATCTTTGCTACCTGTGATTGTGATAACTTTCTTTGTATTCTTACCTTTCGTAAATGCTCCCCTAGGGTTATGGGAATAGCTAATTCTTCTGCGGATAAGGGTTTACAGCCTTTTAGTTGAAAGTGACAACAAGTGTACACAACTGTGCCCTTGCGGCTACTACAATCACCCTGAAAAAGAATGTGTCTGTCCACCCGGTGCAGTCCAGAAATACTTAAATAAAATTTCAGGTCCTCTTTTAGATAGAATCGACCTGCATGTAGAGGTTGTTCCTGTGAATTTCAACGAACTCATTTCCGAAGTAAAATCTGAGAAAAGCACCAATGTAAGAGAGCGCGTGATGAAGGCGCGCGACATTCAACAAGAGCGATTCAAGGACATTCAAGGTCTCCACTCCAATGCGCAAATGGGCGGTAAAGAAGTACAAGAAATATGTCAAATCTCCGATGCCGGTCGCAATCTATTGAAGCGAGCTATGGAAAAACTCAACCTCTCCGCTCGTGCCTATGATAGAATTTTAAAAGTATCACGCACAATTGCTGACCTCGCCCAAAGTGAAGAAATTAAAGTCGAACATCTCGCTGAAGCTATTCATTATCGTAGTTTGGACAGAGAGAATTGGGCGAATCAAGGGTAGGGTAAGTATAATATTTAAACCACTATCAGAACAAAAAGAGTTAAAGTTTGACCTAAATTATAGAATATCAATCATCATTATACTAATTATTCTTGTGGGTTAAATTTTTTGATTAATTTTTTTACAGATTCAGGTTTTTTTGATTTTTCATGATAATTGTTTGTTATTTAGGCACATATGTTTATGGTCGTACAATTATTTGTAAAAGTTTTAATCTTTTATTTTAAATAATGTAAACTTTGGCAAGATATTTGGGATAGGTAATTTATAACTAAATATTAAGCTTATGAGAAATTTACAATTAACCTCTGAAATATTAGTAAAACGATGCATGCTTATTTTTTTACTATCCATGACAATTCAAGCAGAAGCTCAATTTACTTGCTGTCCTAAGTTCAAAATCAATTTTCCTGACATCTGTTCTGATTCTACTGCATGTAGGTCTAGTACACCGAACAGAGAACCCATCAAAGCATGTAAAGGTGCTGCTACTAAATATACTGTTCTTCCTGCCTTAGGAGGATATACATATAGTTGGACGGTAGTAGGTGGAACACCAGCCACTCCTACTGGTAATCCTATGGTGATCACATGGGGTACAGGTAGTTCTGGCTATATCAAAGTAGTAATTACAGGTCCTGGAGGGCTTTGTAAAGATTCTATTATGCAAGAATTTTGTATGGTCGATGCCCCCAACGCTAGTTTTACAGCGCCAGACTCAGTTTGTCTGGGAATGCCTGTCAGTTTTACTAATACTTCGGTAGGAGGAAATGTTTATTCGTGGGATTTTGGAGATGGTTCCACCTATAATGGTACGAATAACACCCTCACCCATACCTATGCTGCTGCTGGGACCTATATTGTATGCCTTACCGTTACCAATTCCACTGGACAAGGAAGTGCAGGGGGGAATAAATGTATAGGCTGTTCTGACTTTTTTTGTGATACTTTTTTAGTAAAAGCTGGCACAGGACCCGACATTAATTTAGTGGGTTGCAAAGGCTCTTTCTGTGCATCTGCTGGAGATACCACTAGATTCTCGACTTCTTCGACATGTACACCTCTTACGTGGTCCATACCAGCTGGATCAGGCACTATACTGAATCCTGGAGGTAATCCTGTCCAAATTATATGGAATCCCGCATTTTTAGGTACTCCTAGTGTGACCTTAACAGTACCTCTAACCTGCAGTGGCGGCTGCCCTGCCTCTACTACTATTATTGCCCCGGTTATATTCCCAAATCTCCCTGTTTCTGGCCCTAACCCAGTTTGTGTAAATTCTGTAAACACTCATAGTATTCCGGTCTTGCCAGGGTCGTATTATAGTGTTAGTTTAACAAATTTAGGAGCCATGGCTTCTATTCCATTCGGAACAAATACGTTTAATACCAATACTATTAATATTAACTCCGGTCCTATTCCTGGACAATACATTATTCAGTTTACCTATTATGACTCATTGAAAAAATGTGGTGGAGTAGCCAAGGATACGATTGATGTAAAAAATAGATTTAAGATTTTTGCCCCTCCGGGTCCTATATGTGATAATACTCCGACCACAATTTGTGCCAATGGAAGTGCTAATTGGACAATCGATTCTGCAGGTATTACTGTTGCTACCTTTTCCAGTCTAAATTGTATCAGCATACTTGCGCTTAATCCAGGGGTACACACCATTTCTGCTACTCCAGTTAATCCTCTTCTTTTCTGCAATTCGAGCGATTTGACGATTATTAATATTCTCCCTAATCCAGTCCTGACTACACTTAATGCGTTAAATGATACCGTATGTCCGGGAACTTTAATGGTTTATAATGTGTCTTCTACCGTGCCGAGTAGCCCATTTACATGGAATATTACAGGTGCGGGAAATACCATTATGGCTAACGAAGATAGTATCGTCACGGTGAAGTGGATGAAGCCAGGCACCTTAACGGTGAATCAACAGACTCCATGTCTTTCCAATACACTAACTTTTACGGTAGATACTTTCTTAGCTCCAAGTATTACAGGACCTTTGACAGCCTGTGAAGATGATATTGTCACTTATACCGTCACACCTGCGGGCCTGCCCTCTTATAATTTTACACCATTATATGGGTCTATAGTATCACAAACAGCAAACACGGTCACTATCATGTGGGCAGGAAATACCTCGGGAGGACATAGCCTTAGTGTGACTACTTGCTCAGGTACTAGTTCTATAAACATAGCGGTCACTAGTGCTGCCCCTACTTCGGTGAATTTAGTCAGCTATGGATGCAATAATGCTATTATTAGTTCGAGTATAGCAGGAGCTTCGCCTTATGCTTGGTATCTAAATGGAGTACTGCAGCCATTGCTTACTACACAAACTGTAACCGTTACATCCAATGGTTATTGGTCATGTAAGCCTACGGGGTGCTATAAAAGAGGCGGCTTTAATGTGGCAATTCCTGCACCACCTGCACTCAACATTACTACGCCACTAAATCGATTTTGCGGAGCACTTCCTGTTATAAATTTCTACTCAGCCTTGAGTATGGGCACAGGAGTTACCTATCAATGGTATGGACCTGCATCAAATAATGCCGCACCTACTGCTATAGGAGGAGCTACATCTTCTATTTTTAATACGTCGACTACTTTTATAGGTAATTATTATCTTGTAGTCACCTACGGAGCAGGGTGCACGGTCACTTCTAATACTCTAAATATAGATACTGCTTGTGGTTCGGGTGGCGGTGGAGGTTGTACACCACCTACCTATGCCTTAACTAATCTAACGAGTAGCTGTGTAGGTTCTGGAAAAACCTTTACCGTAACTACCTCTACTGCACCACCAGTTGGTACTACCTATGCATGGTCTTATGGAGATGGAAACACAGGTTCAGGAAATCCAAGCTCACATACTTATACTTTACCAGGCGTATACAATGTTTGTGTTACGGTTACGAGTCCAGGTTTTTGTAGTCAGGTGCGATGCAAATTAGATACTGTCACCTTTGTTCCCAACTTTCGCATTAAACAAGTTTGCACTGGCGATAGTCTCTTTAATACTACACAACTTTTAGCTGGACATAGCATAAGTAGTTTCTCATGGACTGCTGGTGCAGGAACTTCGTTGACATCGACTACATCTAATCCTACTTTTGCTACAGGGAATGGAAACATTACTTTAACGGTAACCGTAGGAGGCTGTACCAATACCATTACACAAGCCATCACGACCCCAAGCTCTGCAGTAACAATCACAGGAGTGCCAGTTAGAGCATGTAAAGGAAGTATGGTCTCTGGTATTACCACAACGCCTGCTCCTAGCAATTTCTCAGTATTTACTTGGACATGGGGAGACGGAACTACCTCGAATATGGCACCTACTCAACACGCGTGGAACACAACATTAGGTTCTACATTTACCATAAAATTAGTAACCATAAACAACTTAGGGTGCAAAGACTCCAATACGACTACAATAATTATAGACACCTTGCCTGCAGTCAAACTGTTAAAAGATACGTCGATCTGTAAGGGAGGTTTTGTAAATCTTTCTGCAAGCCCTACTTCGCTTAGTTCTTACTTATGGTTCAATGCCGATAATACATCCTTAGGTCCTCCGAATATAAACCCAAGACCATTTTCTAATACTGGGCAATATTATGTGAGAGGTACAGATGGCAACGGTTGTAGTTCAAACTCAAACATAGTAACGGTAGTCGTGAAGCCCCTACCAAAAATAAAATTCACCTTCAATCAAGGTCAAACAGTCTGCTTGTTTGGAGGCGCTGGTGGAGTAAGTGCAGCTTCTATAGCTAACTCCAACTATTTATATTCATGGACTTCTGACGACCCTACCAATATAAGTTTCTTCAATGCTAATTCTAATCCAACCTATATTTCCGTAGCTTCCGGTGCTAGTTTAGGATTCCATCAAATATATTTAACTGTTCTTGATACCTCTACAGGCTGTTCAAAATCCGATACCGTTTGTATATACTTGCAGAATTCACCTACAGTCACAATAGCTCCGGGAGGACCTATATGTGAAGGAAATATCGTGACATTAACGCCTACACCAAACAATCCTTTATTGTATAATTATGTCTGGTCAACAGGTGCCACTACCCCTACTATCAGTGTAAGCAGTCCAGGCACTTATTCGGTAACAATAGACTCAATGGGATGTAGCAGTTCTTCTAATTTTGTCACTATCAATCCTAAACCCAATTTGGAACTCTACCCGAGAGGTTGCGACACCATGTGTGATACCGCTCATTTATATATTCCTCTCGCAAACACACTCGGATTTCCACCAAATCCTAGTCAATACCCTTCCATTGTATGGCTTGTAGATGGCGTTATTACTATACCAGGCTCTTATTTATATATGAGTTCTATTAGTCTCGGCAGCCACAATATTCAAGTAATCGTCACTAATAACTTTGGGTGTAAAGATACTTCAGACGTCTATACCGTATTCGTAAAGAAATGTGATAGCATATGTCCACCATGTATCAAAGATTCATGCTGCAATGATTTTCTCGATAGTATGAAAAATAAGACCATTGGAGTAAACTATGCCACTTCTCCTATTCTCGTATTCACACCTCCTGCAGGCTTGCTAGCTAGTGATGTGGTTCAATGGGATTTTGATTGTGATGGCATTGTGGATATGACAACGATGGGTATGGCTACAGCTAGCTGGAACTACTTTACCAGCGGCACCTACTATGCTTGTATTAATGTAATGAGATTTATCCATACGGCTACCCAGAAGGATACCTGTTACGTGAAATTTACAAAGAAGGTCATTGTAGAGCGCAAACAATCGGATAACCCGTGCGAATACTGCCATAATCTCTTTGTCAATGTCAATATAAAAGATGACTGCGCTATAGCAGGCGACAGAACTCGAACAGCCTTTGCTACTGGAGGCAGTGGTCTCTACACCTATCGCTGGTACAATCTAGCAGGGGTATTACAGTTTGTTGGTATTAACTATGCGGGTGCTTCACCATGCTATTGCATAGTCACAGATAATGTCACTGGATGTAGAGACACATCGGGCACAGATTGGTATAATGATATTTTTGGTTGTGTTCCTAACACAGTTGCAGATGCTCGCTGTACTAATTTTAAACTCGTAATCACCAAGGTAGATGGAGTAGGTACAGGCGATGTTATATTAACCGCTTATGGAGCCAATGGAAGTGGTAATTATAATTTCTTCTGGTATGGATATAGTGGTTTAGGAGGTTCGCCGATTAACTCTGGAGGTTTTGTCCCTGGTCCTACATCATTGACCACACCAGTTCTTACATCAGGACCTCTAGCCATGTATATGAAGGTGAAAGATTTGAACTGGGGTTGTGAAGCACTGGATTCATTTCACCTCATAGATAAAAGATGCAATCCATCCAGTATTCAATCTATTTTGAAAGGCGACATCAAAGTATATCCTAATCCTACCTCAGGATCCTTACTAATATCAGCAAATTCTAGTATTCAACTTAATAATACTGAAATAGAAATTATCGATATTCTTGGTAGAAGTATGGATAAGATTCATTGGAAAACAAGTCTGGATGACATCAATATAGACATGGATAAATACCCTGCGGGAATATATCATTTGAGAATTTTAGACGAATCTAATGAAATTATCTTCTACAATAGAATTGTGAAGAAATAGCGTTATTAACCTCTCCATGCAGTCACCCCATAGCAGAATTAATTTTGTTGTGGGGTGATTTTTTACGAATTTCATCGTTTAACCCAAATTTTAAGAAAACAATCGTCTTTTGACAAAATAGAGCTAACATAACTCCGGTGAGCAAGACCTATGTTTAAAATGGTGATTTAATCCCCTCCTGACTTGTCCACTTAAAGTTTCAATTTTTCTTAATGTATTGATATCAAATGTTTTACATTTACCTTAGTGCGGCATTTGTCGCACTAAGGTAAATTATGTTGAAAATTAGAGAAGTAAAAACAGCTTCCAATAATAT